>CALLUT010000194.1 GCA_938010495.1 Candidatus Absconditabacterales bacterium | reverse complement strand
ATTTCCTATGGGCAGGTATTCATATGCTAAATTCTTTATGTCAGTTAACATGCGGTTGAAATGCCATAACATTCTTTTTCAAATTATCTGGACAATATCATTGCACTGTCCATTTTGGACTTACCATTTTACTTATTCAATAAGCAATCCAATCAACTGGTTTAGAAATAAGATTATTATATACTTTAGTAACAGGTTCATCTGAAACTTTTCGAAAGCCATTATTTTCAAAATCTTTTCATAAAATTATTTTATAATCTTTAGATTTTGGAAAATTATCTATTTCGTTTATTGGAAAATACTCTTTTCTCATACCTTTTTATTTATTCTAAAGTAGTATTTTATAACCAATATACAAAAAAAGTCAACCACCTAGAAATTTAACAACACCCTCATCAACAACATGTATTTTGCTCATCTCTTTCTGGTATACCACATTTATCTTTTGCAAGACAATCCGTTTTAGTAGGCATCAGAATAAACTTATTATCAATCCACTCAAGTCAGTATTTTCAAATAGTTTCTCATTGATATTCAATTTCCACATCAAGATCTTTGGAACTTATATTTTTTTCAAACAGAGAAATGATTCTAAGTATTTTTTCTGAATGTAAACGGTGTTCAACGTCATCAGCTGTTCGAAGTTGAAAAGATACTTTCTCTTCATATCTAATTTCTCATCAACAATCGATAAATTTTTTCAAAGCAATTCAGATTTCTGTAATATGATAATGTGAAGGCACTAACTTTCAATTCCATAGTTCAAATATGACTTGTTCTGGTATAATTATGTATTTTTTAAATTCTGTTAGTTTCATAAGTAATGCTTGTAATAATAAATATATATCAGTATTATTGATTTTTTATAAGTATTCAAATAACTGATGAAATTTCTTAATCACACACTTAGAATTTGACGTGGTTTCAAAGCATGGGAAGTAAGTCTTTTTAAGATATATTTGCTATCAATTTCGTTATTATTAGCAATATGGATACCTGGTCTTCTTAATGTATCAATTTGGATTTACGTTATAATCTGACTAGCGACACTAATCCCAGTGACTGTGAAATTAAGAAAAGAACATTGAAACTATATTTCAAAAATACTTTCTGATCAAAAAATACAATTATTTAATAATTGGACTATGCTTGATTTTTCATTATTTAAAACTGGTATGCTAGCGTCATGACTGATTCTTGCGATCCTCTTTCCAGGATTACTAACAGGGAACATTGGACTTTATCTTGCTGTTGCATGATTTGGTGCTTGATACTTTGTCTCTAAGATGGTTAAGTAGTACTAAATCTCCAAGGTAGAGTTGCTTTTAATAAGGACTTTCATACATTCTTATACGTTCGTTTTCACCTCTGAAGAGGTGTTTTTCTTTTTTTAAATTTTCTTATTCAAAATACATACCTATGCACTCATTCATAAACAAAATTACACCAAATATAAAGTCAGGACTTGCAGTAGCACTAGTAAGTGTGCCGATGGCTATTTCATTAGCAATAGTTTGCTGAGGTACTCCTCTTATGTGATTACTCTCATGAGTTTGGGCAGGTATTATGGCTGCGATATTTTGTAGTAGCCCTCATAATGCCTATGGACCAGCGTGAGCACTCGCTTGAATCTTATTACCCCTATCGATGGAACATGGTATTCAATATTTTCCAATCATAGCAATTGGAGCATGACTTATAATGTTGCTTATATGAGTCTTACGCTTATCAAATTACCTTAGTATTATTCCATGAGCAGTGCTTCAATGATTTCTTTTAGGTATAGCTCTTATAATTTGAATTCAACAAATACCTGCAATACTATGAGTAAATCTTGACTATACTGCATTACAAGCACTTTGAAATATAGCAGAATCAAATTGGCTCGCTATAATTCTTTTCGTAATAAGTTTAAGCATACTTCAAGTATGTAGACGTTATTTTCCACAGATGCCATGAATCATTATTGTTGCAGTATTATGAGTTTTGATATGACGTTATGACGCATTTAGCAGTGACTTATGAATTGATAAGTTAGTAGATGTATACTGAGAAATTTGATTTTCATTGTTTCAAGTTCAAAGTCTTTCATCATATACATCAATATTTAGTAACACAGTATTATTGCAAACATTACTTACGGCATCAATATGAGTAGCTGTTATAGCTCTATTGGAAACACTTATTTCAGCAAAAATAGCGACAAAACAAACACGTAAATCATTCTCTTCTCAACGTGAAGTTTATGGTTTATGAATTACAAATATTGTCACATGAATCGTATGATGAATGCCAGTAAGTGCACTTGTTCCAAGAACAACACTCAACATAGATATGTGAGCTACAAACAAATGGTCTTGAGCTCTCATTGGTATTTTTACGGCTATCTTTGCTGCATTTCTCTTTAGTGATGCACTACAGTTTTTACCATTCGCTGTAATTGCCTGAGTACTTGTTGATATTGCTTTAGGGATGTTCAATTTATCCCTCTATCATAAATTGTGGAATACAGAAAAAAGTTCGATCATAATCATTTCATTAGTATGAGTTATTTCATATCTTCGAGACCCAATGATTGGGATTTTAATCGGTACAACTATTGCTTTGATGATGGTTGTAATGAGAGCTATGAAAGGAGACCTCATAACTAATGTATTTCGTGATTGACACCATATCAAGAAAACAAAACTTGTTACGTATACGAGAAAACAACATGAAAAAGATACGCTTCTCGTAAAATTAGAAGGAGAATTAAATTATTTAAATACCGAAAACCACACACTACTTCTTAGAAAAATAAAAAAACCACAAACAATTATTTTATGATTTTGATACACATGTGTTATTGATAATGATGCTGCCGAAGAGCTTGATATCGTTATTCAAGAATATGTAAGCAATGGTAAAAATGTCTATATAACATGATTAGAAGGGGAAAATCTATTGCTTATGTCACATGGTATAGGATATAAAACACTCAAAAAAGACAACCATATTTACGAAAGTAAAACTAAGTTGTTAGAACAAATCCTTGTATAGATTCTTATACTCTTACCTATTTAATGAAACCCATAATTCATTTCTTCTTGCTCGCGATGCTACTCGAGGTCAATCGTATTGAGCAAGAGTTGGTAATCAATACCAGGTAATTCCTTCATTACGTAGTTCATCAGTAAATAAATCCCATTGAGTATTTACAAGTGTCTCATTTGTATATCATGAAAACTTCCGCACTGCGTATAGTCATCATGGTATTTCTTTGAGAGAGACTCTATCATTATTAGGATTTGGCAGATTATCTAATGTTCGTCATTGCGGCATTATAAAAGCAGTCTCATATTGATTATTGGCTATTTTCTCTCTTGTAACAGGTGAAGTCATAGAAATTTGTGCAGCATTTGTATTATCTCAAAAAATAAATCAAGATAAGTATTCAAAAGAATCATCATTTCTCTGTCATAACGATCATCGATTTATTACAGTTGCTATAGTTTGTGGAGGTTTATTTACGACCGTGATGTTTTTATATGTATTTGGAAAGTCTTCAAGCGTAAGCTTTTTAGGCCCTTCAACTATTTTTCAAAGTACATAATTTAATATGTATGCTGCTTTTTCATTGCTCGCTTTTTTTATTTTATATTCTTCAAGTAATCAAATTATAGGCAAGCGCATAAATTCTCACTCAACAGCAATAATATTTTGAATTTTGTTAACAATCTCGTCAAGTTTGATTTGTATGTCACTACTTGGTGTATAAGCAAAAATACTAGCATGACTCAAAAGAGTAAATGATGTTATAATACAATATACAAATATCTTTTTCATAATTTGATAAGTAGAAATAAATGCTATCTTCTAATCTCTTCTTGAAAATTTGTATTTTCTTCAATTTGAATCTGAAGATCTACCTCAACCAGATCTCTCAGATCTCTTTCATCTGTATCATCATCAACTATTTAATCATCAACCAGATTTCTTTCATCTTTAGCCTCATCCTCAACTAGTTCTTTCTCATCAGCTATTTCTTCTTCCTCTATATCATCATCAACTACCTCAACCTCTTCTTCTTCCTCATCAGCCACCTCAGTCTTTTGAAACAGAAACAAGCGTTCTTCATTCTTTAGCATTAAATACATCTAAGATGATCTCTGCATCTTCTTTTGGGCAGGTAATGAAACTAAAATCATCTCTTATTGCTACATCATCCATTACATTTTGTGGAACATTTGTTTCAGCTTGTAACCATTCAACAAGTTCTCTTGGTCAAGTCATTCCATCATTTCTCCCACGAGCAATAAACAATCTTGTAGATCAAGGATTCTTTTCAGAATATGATCATGTAGATTTGATTTCTTTGTACCCAGAGACAGTAAGTTGTTCACCAAATGCTATTTTGAGTAGTGAAGAAATGATTTCTTTTTCAGAACCAAGTGTCAAAAGTTTTTCTAGCATTTCATCATAGAGTTCTTTATTTTCTTTTGGTATCTCAGATTGAATTTTATCAATAATATGTAATCTCTTTTGATCAATCACTGACTCTATTGTTGGTATTTCCATTCTTTTTATTTCAGTATTTGTAGTTCTTGCTATTCTTCTAATCTTTCCTTCATCCTTCTTTGTGATAAACGTAAGTGCAATTCCCTTCTTTCAAGCTCTCCCTGTTCTTCAAATTCTGTGTGTATAACATTCTGCATCTTGAGGAATATGGTAGTTTACAACATGAGTCAAATCATCAACATCTATACCTCTTGCAGCAACATCAGTTGCTATCAAAAGTGTTATTCTTTTATTTTTAAACTTTTGTAGCACTTGCTCTCTTTGTTTTTGATTTAAATCTCAATGCAATGCATCAGCTCCATATCAATTCCCTTGTAATTTATGAACGAGTTCATCACATGATCTTTTTGTTCTACAAAAAACAATTCCATAAAATCATGGCTGGCTATCAATAATTCTTGTCAAAGCTTCCATTTTATCTCCTTCGCGAAGGTGCAAACTCAACTGTTCAGTATTTCATGTAGTTAATTGTGTTGCTGCTACCTTGATAAGTTCTGGATCATTCATATAACGTGTT
>CALLUT010000193.1 GCA_938010495.1 Candidatus Absconditabacterales bacterium | reverse complement strand
CACTTCATTCTTGTATAAATTTTGAATAAACATTAGCAACATTTTCTGTAAGTTGTTTTTTTTGCGTAGCATCAAGATCAGAAAATCAATACGACAAAGAAAACTGTACATCTCTTCATGATTGTTTGATTTCTTTTTTTTGCAGATCATCTTTAACTGCTTCTTTTTCTTCTTTTTCTTTTGGAGAAAATTGTTTTAGTATCCAGGAAAACAATTTCTTCCATCGCGGAAGTTTAACCTTAAATATAGCCTCATACTCAATAGTAAGATTACTCTTTTCTGGTAGAGAGAAATAAAAAGAAAG
Organism: Candidatus Absconditabacterales bacterium; assembly: GCA_938010495.1. The sequence continues at coordinate 2,857 of CALLUT010000193.1, read as the reverse complement.
AACTTCCTTAAAAGGGTCAACATATGTTCATCATTTATTGAAATGGTCAGTACTATAAAACTCAACTCATTGAGAAAATTTTAAATTATTTACCAAAGGAGAAAAAACATGCTTCGATTTCTTTCATTTACGAACTTTAGTTGAAACTTTTTTAATCTCGGAAGAAGGAAAACTTGAATAAAACATATCAATAAGATATGATTCAAATTCTCTTGGAACAGTTATATATAATCTAATAGACTGTTTATTTCCTGAAATAGAAAAATAGATCGGTTCTTTAACACTAGAAAAATTAGACAAAAATCCTTGCCGATGGGCATAAGAAAGTTCATTATATTGATATGGCTGAAGCTCATACCTTACATATCCTTTTTTGGATGATGTTCTTTTCTTAGAAAACAATCACATTCATCGAATTCTCGCAATAAAACATCTATAAGAAAAACCTGTAACACTACATATTTAGAAAGCAATACATAGTAATTACTTTTATAGTACTAACAAACCAAAAAAGTGCAAATAATTGCACACATGTATATCACTTCAATATTCCATATTTACTATTACTATAGGTAATATAGTGACTCCGTACAAGGAATACAATTAATAGAGGTATCATTCACCAAATTCAACTGAAAATGTTGTCATTCACAACAAATAGTTCGTCTGAGTTCAAAGTTCAGAATCATTTGATTTAGTCTGATATGATGTCCATATATCATCTTGGATTCTTACTATGTTCTGTAATGTTCTAAATCATTCTACAAGAAATGGAGCAGAGATTACTCAAAGGTTTTTGATCCATCGAAGAAGTAATTGTAAATCTTCTCTTGCTTGCTGCTCAGTTTCTGGATTTTTGATTGCTATTCGTGGTTCTTTTCTTTGCATGTACTCATTTCATATTTGAACCAATTTAAACCCATCCCTTAAATACAAAGTATAGGTAGAGTCTTTCATATACACATCAAGATCATTTGCTTTTTGCGAAAGTAATACTGTCAATAAGGGAAAAGATACATCTTCTCATATAAATTCTAACATCTTCTTTTTTCAGTCTAGATCTGAAGTTTTCGTGATTTCGTATTTTTTACACATTTTCACCACCCTACTCACCAGATTACCCCATCATTTCTTTAACACATTCTCTCTGGTTGCATGAAATCTTTCTCGAGAAAAATCACCATCATTTCATATTTTGATATCAGAAAAAAGATAATACACCAAAGCATCTCTTCAGTATTTCTCTAAAGTTTCAAGAGGTTCAACTACATTTCAAATCGACTTAGACATTTTTTGCCCATCAACAGTAAAGTACCCGTTTATAATAACTTTTTTGTTTATTTTTTTCGCATTTACTCTATCTGACACAGTTCTTTGTTTCCCATCCTCAAAAAAATAACCACTACTCATAAGCATTGCAGGCCGATAAATACAGTGAAAACGAGCAATATCTTTTCAAATAACGTGAACAACCTCTCAATCATTCCAAAAAGACATATCGTTCTCATCTCATGAAATTGATTGTCAATTTTTTGTAAAATCTTTTGGATATTCACAGACTGTTACATAGTTATATAAGGCATCAAACCAAATATATGAAACACTTTTAGTATCAAATGGTAGAGGTACTCAGAAATCACTTCCCTCTCTAGAGATTGAGAAATCTTTTGAATCCTTTGCAAGTGAAATTATCTCATTATACCTATGTTTTGGTAAACAATATGAGTCATGAGTTTCATAATGATCAAGCAGAACTTGTCTATATGACTGTAAAGCAAAAAATCGATTCTTTTCAGAGATTTGTTCTGGTTCTTTGAGATGATCTGGACAGACATGTTTTCACTCGTGTTCTACAAGATCTGCAGTTTTTTTGAACCCTTCACATCAGATACAATACAATCCATTATATTCTCACTGATAGATATCTCCATGATCCTTTGTTTTACTAAGCATCTGCTGAGTGAAAGCATGATGAGTAGGATGAGTAGTTCTAATAAAATCAGTATAAGAAATATCTAAGTCTTCTCGTACACTCTTGTGTTGTTCAGCGATTTCATCTAAAAATTCCATAACTTCTTTTCCCTGTTCTTCTGCTTTTTGCGTCATCTTTTGACCATTTTCATCTGTTCAAGTACTAAATTTTACTTGATATCAGAGCATTCTCTTGGTTCTCGCCATTACATCACAGATAAGACTTGTATATGAATGACCTATATGAGCAGGCCCATTTGCATAGTAGATAGGGGTGGTTATGAAGAATTTTGGTTGAGACATGGGAGCTATAATCTTACAAAAGAGTTTCCAAAAAGTTTGTTTTTCAAAGAAAACTTGCCAGTTGTGATATCTTACATATTTTTTTTAAATCAAAAAATCAAACTTCAAATGATTCTGCATCAATAATTCAGATTAGACTTCAATTATCATCGAATATCGGAAGACAGATTTCACTCTTTACTTCATGATCACAAACATAGTATGATCATTGATGAACTCTAATATCTTGAATTAGAACCGCTTTTCAAGTCAATCATACAGTAGTATTATTTGATTTCTTTGAAAACTCTTCTGTTAGAGGAAATTCAGCTCTTGATGGGTTTCCTATATAACATAGTTTACATAAAACACTATCTCAAGATTTTTTAGTTAGTTTTTTGTAAAATCAGAGTCGATCAACAGCATACTCATCTTGAAAGTCGTTAATACATTTTCTCAAGCATGAGAGTTGTTTTGTCTTTGGATGTTTTAGAACCTTATTTATATCATTTTTATCTACTCATAGTATATCATACAATTCATATGGCATTTCATCAAGTTCTGCTATAAGACTACATCATCAATCTTTTGACAGTTTTGGAAC
>CALLUT010000192.1 GCA_938010495.1 Candidatus Absconditabacterales bacterium | reverse complement strand
TTGCAATACGTTGATGAAAAAAAGTAGTAACAAAAGAATCTCCTCATACAGTACGACCTCCTCAAAGCCTAGATGATGAACTAGATGAATTAAAAGTTGTTCGTAATAAAATGTTAAGTAACACTTATGAAGAAACCTTAGATAATCAATTTCAGGCACTATTTCTCGATTATCTTGATAATAAAGTAAGATATAGTGTTATAACACCTGGATTTATTGAAACAATTTGGTGACTAGTTAGTATTTTAGATATTTGAGAATGAGATGAAGTTATTTGTTCTCCATTTGCTGATTACTCATTGTATGATGCAATAGAACGTAGTTGAGCAACCGTTATTGTTCATGATTGTGATAAAGAAACATGAAAGGTCCTACCAGAACATATTCTTCAATGTCTAACAGATAGCACTAAAATGATATTTGTTACACATCATTGGTGAAATCCTATATCAATAAAGAAAATTCGTGAAGGAATCCAAGATATGACTCCATTGATTATTGAAGATTGTTCATATGCATATTGATCAATAATTGATTGAGTACATAGTTGAACTGATTGAGATGCTTGAATTTTCCCCTTATCATATGAAAAATTAATTTTTACAGGACAAGGGTCTCTTGTGGTTACGAATAATCGTTTACTAATAGATTGTATGAAAGAACATTATACATCTTGATATCAATCATACTCATCTTGATCAAATAAAATTCTAAACAAAAAATATCTTCTTTCTCCATTGCATGCAATTATGTGAAAGTATTCATTGAGACATGTTTTGCACTTACGTCACTGAAGTGAACAATGTTTAGAATACTTTCGTGAAAGAATGAAAATGGTTTCGTTCTGTTCATTTGTCTCTTCAGATAAATTTTGAAAAAGACAAGGAAGTCGACATGGATTTGTTTTGCAATACAATAAACAACAATTAAGAAAATTACCAATACATTGACTTGTTGCCTTACTCAAAGCTGAAGGTGTAGAGATTGAAGTCATGCAAGATACTGTTATAGAATGCCTACTTGATAAATGATTATATACAGAACATAATGCTGCAAAAATTAGTAAGACATTACTTGTCTTGCCTTCATTTTATGATTGGTACACACATAAAGATATTATAGATCAATATATTGCTGCTTTCCGTAAAGTTCAATTGAATTTATTTTGTTAGATTATTTAACAATAGTATCATCTACGCTTCATAAGTCTATGACTGAAATGTTATTGAATCTCGTGTAGAAATTTTCTAAATCTATAAGTTTTGCAAGTTGTATATTTATATCTTTATTAACATGGATATAGAGACGTTTTCATTTGTATGATAAGAAGAGTTTTTGTCATCAAGGGAGATAAATTACTTCACTAATGTTATTTTCTCATAAGGTATTTATAACTATAGAATATACTTCGAGAAGTCTTTTTTCGTCTATTTGATGAAATATTCATTCGATATTTTCTAATTCTTGAGTGTATTTTGGTAATTCGATTACAGGAGATTCAGATCAAAGATAATCTCATGTTCATAGTTGGTATAGTTTATTATCATAAGCAGCATAACGACGTTGTTCAGGAAGAAGAAATATAAGAGTTGGTTCATGATAGTCAATCGTAACGTATCAAAGTGAGTCAGATTCATGTGTTATATCAAAATTTTTAACGAGAGAAAACTCTTTTTGCACTTCGTTGAGTGCTTGTTCTTTTCAAGACCAACGTAATTTATAGTAATTCTTTCATAAGAGTTGGTCCTGTATTAAAACAAATATATCTTCATTGTCGTATTCGTCAATGCTTCATGGATCAATTGATACTTTTTCTATAGTATGACTTTTTGCCAAAAAAGTATTTTTTGATATGAAATATATAACTAAAGCAGTTACTCATACTATGATACAAACAATTATAAGTTTTTGCCATCTATAAAATTTGTTTCTAACCTTACTAGAAAACCCTTTCTTTTGACGTGTTCTAATTTTCTTTTTTTTCGATTTTTTTCAATATCTTCAAAAAATCTTTTGTCGTAGAGATCAAAAGAATGAAGATTTATTACTGCGTATGGTTCTTTTTTTCATATATCAGTAGTTCTAGTATACCAAAATACCTTTACTGACAAGAAGATAGTAAGTAATAGTAAGACATGATCATACTATTATTCATCATAATACTTCAAAAGCAGTATGTCATAATCTTTCTTTGAGAATCATCATTTTTTCTCATACATTATCTGAACTTTCTAATTCTTGTTGTATTTTATTTAGTAAGGTCGCGTGTTGTCATGCTTGATATCTAATGTTTGCTGCATCATACCAGAAGAGGAATGAGAAACAAAAACTAATTGCAAACTCTGCAGATTCTATTCAAAAGTTAAGAAACATAAGAGTCGTTATACTTGCGGCTATTCAACTATGAAAAGAAGGAAATCATCACGCTGATCGTAATGATGATATTGATAATTTTCACGTTGTGAGAAAATCAATTCAGATTTTTATAAGCTGAATAATTCATCAAACAACAAATGGTACAAGTACAAGAGGTATCATGCTATCATAGTAATAAACAACCAACAGATTGCAAATAGTAATCAAAACTATACAATCCAAAAATGCAGATATTAATTATATGAACCCTACTAATTATTTTTGGACTGTTCTCTATGTACAGTGTAAGTATTTTTGAATCATTTGAATTTACTCGTAAATTCTTAGGTGATCCGTCAAATTACTTCTATTTTGCTGATCAAGTACAAAAATTATTATTGTGAATCGTGCTGAGCATAATAACATATTTTATTCCAATGAAAGTATTTAGAAAACTAAAATATGTAATATTTATAGTTTGAGCAGTACTTATTTGATTGCTTTTCACGAGTTTGTGATCTGATTTTGGTAAAGGTGCTACATTATGGTTAGAAATATGATGATGAACGATACAGCCTTGAGAATTTTTTAAGGTATGATTTGTGTTTTTCTTAGCATCTTGGTTACTTAGAAAAAAGAAAACAATGAATGATCAACAATTTTTTGTTTGATTCTTTATTATGGTAGCATTAACGTTATTTGTATTCGTTATTCTTCCAGACTTTGGTTCATTATTGGTATTATGACCTGTAGCTTTGATAATGTACTGGTATTCATGAGGGAAATGATATTATGTTTTAATAACATTAATGGTCTGATTGATTGCAGTAATATGAGCATCGTTGAAATTTAATTATGTACAAGAAAGAATAGCATATTTTTTGGATTCTAGTGTAGATTCTACATGAGAATGAATAGCATGGCAAACACAACAATCATTAATTGCCGTATGATGATGATGATGGTTATGAAAATGATATGGGAAATGATTACAAAAATTTTGATATATACCAGAAGCACAAAGTGATTTTATTTTTGCTGCTTTTTCAGAAGAAATTTGATTTTTATGAAATATATTTTTACTAGCATTGTACTGTAGTTTATGACGATATGTTTTACTTTGAGTACAATGAGTAAAAAATGAATATGATAGGATCCTTGCTATATGATTGTTGAGTATGATTTTGATGCAGGCATTTATTAATATATGAGTGAACATAAAACTTATCCCACTTACATGATTAACCTTACCATTTATTAGTCATGGATGATCTGCTTTGTTAATAAATATGGTAGAAGTTGTTTTGCTTTATAAAATTGTAGAAGAAAAATAATGACACTTGGATGAACTCTTATTACACAATGAATAACTAATAAGAAAAGATCTATTGTAAGCAAAGATCATACATTTTTTACTGATGCAGAAGAAGTATTAGTGTTTTGGAAATGAAAAATCCTGTGGAGGAAAATTCATGAAGTTTGAGACGGAATGGATGTTATAGTTTGATTTGATAGAGAACTACATAGTGTAGAACTTATGCCATGATTGATAGAAAACTGATTGTGATTGTACCAGGAATTTAATGAAGACTTGAACAAAGTTGTGTCTTATCTTTATGGTTTTTGAAACGATAGTGACTCAATTGAACTTATGAACGAGTTGTTAGCAGATTTTTGAATTGAAAATACCGTTATAGTCGATTGAAAATTTACAGTATTTGAAAAACCTATAACATCTGTTGATCAAAAATCTATACAAACAATTGACTGATTAGTAAGTATATTAATATGAATGATTTTATGATATTGATCATTTGTATGAGACGATGAGACGTTGTTTAATGCAACTATTCAATTACCTATGGCATGATCTATTGCTCAATATGAAGAGTTATTTGAATGAATAACATACTTATTGAAAGAGCAATGATTGTACATGCGTAGTGAATATGTTGACCATAAGTCGCAACAAGTACGATCAGTATGAATTCATGACTGGGAATTATTATCTTTGTTAAAGAATGCTCTATGAGATGAAAGAGTAGTGTGAAAAATGGATGAAGCGACTAATCTTTTGACTCATGCTTATGAAATTACTTGAAGAGAATTTTCCCACATAAAACTTTTCAACATCTAGCATTGAAAAATCATATAATTTCAACATAAATGATCTACTTTTGTACTCGATAAACATTCCATGGCAAGAACCAACAAGATGTGAATCTTGAAGAAAAAACAACAACAAGCCAAACAAAAAAAGGTCGTTGGCGTAAAAAAATCTCGTTCTAACGAGTGAGAAAAACGTTCATACACAAATCCAAAAGGAAATGAATATGTCCGATTTATGAGATCATGAAAATGGATTTCAGATGCAACGTCAGCTCGTGAAGATCCTGATGGTTATAGAATTCGTCGTAAACCTTCTTGATGAGATGTTGAATTTGTTATGATTTGAGATGCAAGTCGATCGTACAGAAGATGGAAAAAAAGAAATTTTAAAACGAGTAGAAGCTAGACTATCACTAGTTTTACTTCGTTTCAGTATTTATAAGGGGATGGTGTAATTGGGAACACGGAGGTCTTCGGCACCTCAATTGTCAGTTCAAGTCTGATTCTCCTTGAATTACTTTGTTATCAGTATCAAATTCGCTGGAAAGCGTGAATATAAGTGACTTATCAGGGGTTCGACACCCTTGATTTTTTTTATAGTAAATTTTACCGTTGAATCGAACCTTCGATAATAACTGCTTTCCCTTCGCATCGGATTTTTTTCGTAGTTTTTTAGGCTTTTGAATCGTATCTGTTACCATATCAAGAATTTTATTGAAGTCATTCTCTTTGAGAGAGGAGTCTTCAAGCTCATTTTTGATGGTTTGTTCTTCTCTTAAGAGTGCTTCATATTTCTTTTTGGTGGGCTCATAGAAAACATCTGATGAATCTAATTCAATTATCTTGTCTTCAATAACATCTTTCTTTTGAACTATCTGTTCGAGTCTATTTTCTTTTTCTTTGGCAAGAGAATTATGAGAAGCTAGTGTGCTTTTTCGTATTTCTTCTTGTGTCTCTTTTAGAATCTTAATAAGTACTTCAGGTATTGATAGCTCTTCAATCTCTTCTAAAATTGCTTCTTCAATTGAATCT
>CALLUT010000191.1 GCA_938010495.1 Candidatus Absconditabacterales bacterium | reverse complement strand
ATCAGCAAGCGTCATAACAGTAGCTCATTTTTGGGGATATCATCACTCATCATATGAAACGGTTGCCACTCTTCAAGCTACCTGAGCACTCACCGTAACATCACTCGCTCAGATCAGCTTTCATGTCTTGAGTAAGGTAGGGGTCGATCACAATGAGGAAACCTGCTCGGTCTCTACATAGTATGCTTTCTTTTTAGCTGAATCACTGGTTTCTCTTCACATGGATCCACTATCAGTAGCATCTACAGTCTCCTGTTCGCTGGAAGAAGAAGAAGCTACTCAAGGACGTCAACATCACGACAAAACAACTACTGCACACAAAAGGTATATACTTAAAGAAGTCGATACTTGTTTTTTTCATCTTCAAAGTCTAGGGATCATTAAGAAATTGAGTGTATAAAGTAATAGTAGACTACTTTTGTACTGAAATAGCGGGAGTTATCAAGGTCGATGCTCTCATCATAGCCAATAGTGTACTGAGAATATACAGATATATGTTAGGAACATGTAACGTAAAATCCTATCTACAAGAAAATGAAGAATCGATTAGATTATCATACGTTATGCAGTAGAAAAAGCATCTATTCAGATGAATCAGATTCTACTCATAACTCAGTATCAATTGCCCTTTGAACGGAATGAAGTGAAGAAATAACATCCTTACAGTGAGGATTATGCTTCCAAACATCCAAAAAAAGTGTTTTATCTTCTGCAACACTCTCGACCGCATCCATCAAATATCAAAACGTAACGGTATCAATATCAGTTCTATCAAACGCTCAGTCGTAGACAATCTGTGAGATATAATGTGTTAAAAAAAGCGTAGATGCTAACTTCTTATCGTGCTGGTCTGCTGTCATCTGTATTACCCTGAGTCACAATTGCTGCAACAGAGTAGTCACACCGTACATAGTCTCAGGAGAAAGTGAAGAGTCACACAACACGACTCTTAAATCCTCAAGTGAGTTTCCTTGTTTATTGTAACTTTGCGGTCAAAACATAGGATGAGTAGCTAGATAGCGTAATGATGGAAATTTCTTGAGACAGGATACAGGCATTGATTTTACGGTACACACATCAACAAGTATAGTTGAGTCTCACAGCATGGGAACAAGACGTTCAACACATTCTTCAAAACGAGAAATAGGCACACAAGGAATAACAATATCACATATAGCTACCTCTTCCCAAGTAACTGCATATGGATACGTACGACTAGCAACAAAAACAGATACTTCTGGAAAATAGGTATTCACAACAAGATGAATAAATTTTCAGAAATGTCCGTATCAAATGATTCATACAGAATGTATATTCATCAATGAACATTAGAAATACTTAAAACAATTGTATTCACGTATAGGAACTCAAGTCATACATTTGATCCGCTCGAAGAGCTAGTATTCATATTCAATTTATTATGACATGAAATAAGAGACTATACCGCATACTCTCAGTCTTCCAATAAATAACTCATAGAATAAAAGCTAAAATAAACAGATTTCATATCACTGCAAACTCTAAATGAATTCAAGCAAATAACGCGGCTCATAGGACAACCCCTCGTAATCACCATCTCCTCATAAAGACATCTGTAAAGAGTCATCTATACACGAGTTCTTCTACTATGGGTCACAGGAAAACTACCATCAATGCAGTTAGCATCCATTCAAATCATGAAGACATATTGAGATCTCAAATCATCGTCATAACTCATTGCTCACCGTATAGTCATGGGATATCCCATCATAATGTAGAAAGAACTGTGAAGAGAGTTGCATTTAATATCATATATCATACGAATCCTCCTACTACCCATACCCAAAAAAGACGAAATCATTTTCGTTTAAACCTTTCATCAAGATATGTTGAAGCAGCATCTCGAGATGTTACTCATCAAGAGAACAGCGCAATAAAGAGAACACCTAGCGTGAGGAGTTGTTGAACTCAGAAAGCGACAAACAATCAATCTCATGAATTGAGTACATTCTGTAACTGATTTGCATCAGCAACAAGTGAACTTATTACGAAGAAAAAAATAAATATTCAGAAAAATCACACCAAAAACGTTCGAATTGAGCGCATAGGTGATGTAAGTACTATTTGTTCTTCTTTGTGTGTTGAAAATACATCCATTCTAATAACTAGTGTTGTAATATAAGAGGGTTCTCGAACGTAATTTCTGATAAGTTATGAAAGGACTTTAGAGTATATCATAATTCTTTTTGAGCTACCTGAAAAAGATTTCAAAATACTCAATCTTCATACACATATCAAAGAAGCAAAGAAACACGTATGATTGCTTCTTCATTCGGTCACTCTATTTCTAGATACGGTGATACACCAGGCCGCTCATCTATACAGATTTCTACATCATCTAGTATCCATTTGGTTCTCCAGTTTTCTTCATATCTCACTTCCTCCATTCACATCTTGGAGACTATCTGACATGTTGTTTCGAAATCTCAAACAACCGTTTCTAATTCTTTAGCAAATTGATCTGATCCATGGTATTCTCACACTGATTTTACCGTTAATGTAACTGTATCTCATTCATCTCTCACTCTTACAAATGTGGAAAAATCCACACCAGGTATTGCATAGATCATTCTTTTAAAAAATTCTCTTTTTCCAAGTTTGTTTGCATGAATCGAAAGCAACTTTTTTTCAAGTTCTTCCAGATCAACTCATAGAAACATTATCTCAAATTCAGTCTTCATGTACAGAAAAAAACAAAGAATCTATGTAACG
>CALLUT010000190.1 GCA_938010495.1 Candidatus Absconditabacterales bacterium | reverse complement strand
ATTTTTTGAGCTTCAGTTTTTACTTCAGACCATTTTGATCAAATGAATCTTTTTGATTCATATACCACGTTTTTTGGTTCTAAAATAGCTTTTCTTTTTGCTAACTCACCAACAATTAATTCTTCACCCTTAATATAGACTATACTAGGTGTAGTTCTTGCTCACTCAGCGTTAGCAATAATTTCAGATTTATTACCGACCATATATGCAAATGCAGAATTGGTCGTTCATAAATCGATTCAAATAATTTTACTCATACGTATATAATATTTAATAAAAAAACAAAGTACCTATATATCTCTAGAAATAAACGTTTCTAAAAAATATAGCACCCAATGTATACACATGCTACATTTAATTGCAAGAGAAAATGAGCACTTTCTTTGTTAGGGTGCTATAATAAAATGAAATACTTTTTAGATGAAGCAACTTAACAAAGAAAAGATCTAATACTACTTCTTATATTGCGGTACCTTGAAAGATAAATACAATTGTCTTACACAAAAAATTCAATACTCTATCATCTTTCGAAGAACATTAATATCAAATATATGAGAAACTTAATTTACCTCTTATTCTTTTCGTTAATCTCTTTTATGAGTTTTGGTCAAAATCCAGAATTTCAACTTGAAGATTCATTAGGCTTTGACCAACAAGCTTATGTAAAAAGATTACATAAAGTAGCAAACATTTTAATTAATTTGAAGAAAGAAAAGAAATTACCATTTGCTTCAAATACACTAAAAAAAGGAGAAACCTTTATTGTATCAATATCTGAACAACAGATAATGATAACCCAACGAGAAATTGTGCTTATTAATATTACAACTTGCCAGATGTATAAACTTAACAAACATACATTAGTAATAAATGATTTTATTATGCCACAAATTTGTGATAGTTACACAAATAGCAATAATACTTATATTGCAGTAGCTAAAAAATTTGGAGTTACGACTGCTTCCAAAAAAGTAACCAAGTATGATTTAGATAGATATGAAAAAGAAGTAGCAAAGTTAGAAAAAAAAATAAATACTATCCAATTACCTAACAAAAGTAGTAAAAAAATTTAAATCACTAAATCCTAAGTCATTCTTAGGATTTTTTTATAAAAACTTATATATTGACTTGTGTCTAAAAATATTTATAAATATAAAAACAAATATAAATCATGGAAATAGTTCAAGGTAAAGGAATCAAAGCTATCCAAGATAAATCTGGTATTCATATTACAGCTGACATTCTTCATCAAGCAGCCTTATGTCAGGCAACACTTGTAGAAGAAAAAGTAGATAATGGAATGCTTTATCTCGTGATAGAAAGAAAAAGTATTGGTCCAGTTCATGGAAAAGATGCAGGTTTTGAAGCAACAACCCTCACTTTTGAAAAAAGTGGAAATTACACATTCGATTCAGTAGCAATAGTTTCAAATCATTACTCCAAAGGGAGTAAAAAGAGAAAAGTCATTCTTGCTGCACATTTCTGAACATCTTTAAAAGACATTATGAGTATAATTAAATTAAAAAAGATCAAAGCAACTAAAAAGAAAAAACTGATTGATGTAAATATAACTATTGAATTTCCTATATACTAAGAAAATAAATCCTAAGGATTCCTTAGGATTTTTTTATATCAGTAGGAAGTAGTTCTACATATTTATTAATTCACTCAAATGTATTGGTTGCAGCAATCTGAGTACTATCTATACTTACATCAATTAATGAAGATGGAGAAGTTCACTGGGTATTCATTTGCATAAAAAGCGTTCACTCTTTTTGGATTACTTCAAAGAAATTCATAATTTCTTCAAACGACAAGGTTGTAGTACCCAACATACTATTTAGATCCTTAGTAAGATTTTTTTTGGCTGATTCAATTTGCACAGTAGCTTTTGCAAGCAAGTTATCTTTTACTTCAGTTACATGTGCTTCGATTTCATTTTGAGTAGATTCAATCGCATTCATAATTCTCTGCTTTTCCTTTTGACTTATTGTATATTCTTTTCGTCATAAATCATCAAATGGAGATCATGTTTTAGGTTGATTCATCGCAGAAATCTGTAGTTGGATCGCATCAACTTTGTTTTTTAGAAGAGTAAAAAGACGGATAGTAGCATCTTTACTTTTAAGATTATCTTCGTAATTTGACACATATGTTTTTAAAGCTGCATTGATTTCTGTAACTTGATTTTGTAAAGCATTTATTTGGTAAAACAATTCATTACGCTCATCATGCAAAGCTTGTATGAATCAATCTCTTTGTGCATTCCAAACAGGGTTAAATGGACTATATGTTCGTTTATCAAAAAAACCTCATTTCTCAAAATCCTTGTTTGCTTTTTTGATAAGTTCATCAAAAGATCATTGAATTTTTGTCTTAATATTATCAATTGAAATATCGATTTCTTCAGAAAATTTTACAAAGTATTTTGCAACTTCTTTAAGATTGAAATTTGGAGATACCTGTTCATAGAAATATCAACTTAACTCATCTTCTAATGAAAAGTCTGAATATTCATTTGTTTCAAGATCATCATTTAATCTAATATCTAATTGTTTCATTACAATTGCAGCGCATAAAACTATCCTTTATTCTTATCTACGTATAACATTGTTCAGATTAAATTCTTATCATTATGATCTACAGTAATTGTACTATGTGGATATGGAATCACG
>CALLUT010000189.1 GCA_938010495.1 Candidatus Absconditabacterales bacterium | reverse complement strand
TTTCATCTTCGATAGTTTCATCGTTGATAGTTTCATCTTCAATAGTTTCATCGTTGATAGGTTCATCTTCGATAGTTTCATCGTTGATAGTTTCATCTTCAATAGCTTCATCGTTGATAGGTTCATCTTCGATAGGTTCATCGTTGATAGGTTCATCTTCGATAGCTTCATCTTCGATAGCTTTATCTTCACTAGGTTCATCTTCGATAGTTTCATCTTCAATAGGTTCATCTTCGATAGTTTCATCTTTAGTCGTTACTGTTACTTCTTCATCTCAGTATTCATAGGTTGTTTCCGTAATTTTTTCCTTAGTTATAGCATCTTCATTTGCTATCACAAAATGTGTACTAGAGATCACTAGTACTAATAGAACTGTAATATGGAAATACTTTTTTAGTTGCATAAGAATCTCTGATTTAAACTATATCTATAGTATAATTAGAACAATTCACTGTGTCAAAAAAGAGTGCTTTATTTTACTAAATGAATTTCTCATATTAGAATTTGTATGATACGTTGAGATGACTATAGTTATATGGTTTATTAAGCCACAAATATTCATGAAACCAGTAGTTTTGCTTTTCATCCTATTAATATGACTATTACTAGTTCGACATATTCGATGACGGTATGTTTCTCGTGTAGAATATCCAGAAATGATTGTGTCTGCTCAGTACAATAAGATAAAAATTGTAGAAATGCCTAAGCAAATAGTTGCAACTGTTCGTACATCATGATCAATTTCATCAGCTCCAAGTAAAGCATTTTGATCTCTTGCATGATATATATTTTGAGATAATCGTTCTTCTGACAAGATAGCGATGACTGCACCAGTTGTTTCTCAATCAGTTGAAAGTGAAAAAATAGCCATGACGGCCCCTGTGACAAGTAAGGAACTGAAGAATTGAACTTATGAAACGTCTTTTACTATGCCGAGTAAACGGACTATGGAAACGTTACCAATTCCAAATAATAAGAATGTAACTTTAAAAGAAATCGTTTGATCAAAAAAAGCTGTATGGACATTTGATTGATATGCAAATAAAAATGAAGTTGCGAAGCAACGAGATCTATTTTTGTTGGAATTAGAAACCAATTCTATTAAACGATCTGGAAATCCGACTCTTGCTCAATATAATGATCCACGAACACCTCCTCGAATGAGAAGAAACGAATTATGGGTAGATGTTTCAAACTAGTATTTTATATTTTGTTATATATTTATGTTTAATAGAAAAGAAATTCTTGACTCAATTGCTGTAGAACACCATATTATTAAGCATCTTCACAGTAAGTTGACTGCTGAAAATTTGGATTACAAACCAAATGAACATCAAAGATCACTCAAGGAATTATTGGAATATATGAGTCGTATGACTTTTACTATGACAGCGATGTTAGAAACAAAAGGGTCAATGTGAGAAAAAGGAAAAGAACTTAAAGAAGCATCAGAGTCAAAAGATATGATTAATGACTTTGTATCAATCATGGATGAACAATATGCATATGTTACTGCTTATCTTGAAGGTGCTTCTGATGAAACGTTAAATGAAGTAGTTGATTTATTTGGTATGTGAAACCCATTACCAATAAAGACATATTTTATGAATATCCTTTTCAAGAATTATCCAGCATATCGTATGCAATTATTTCACTATATGAAAAATGGACTTTGAATGAGTGACTTAAATACTATGAATCTTTGGGTATGAATGGATTGATCTATGTAAATTTATATATATTGATAAATGACAAAAGAAAATCCATACTGACTTAGTCAAAAAGACTTAGCTAAATACCATCGTCAAAAATGCATAAATATTCTCGAAAAAATAACGAAGAGTTGTTTTAGAATGTTTCGTGATCAGACTACTACTAAGCAACAACTGATAAATAGGTATTGAATACTGAAATGAAAATTAGATAAGTTATGAAAGGTATACTTAGATACTGAATATCATAGTGAAATGAGAAAATACGTTAATGAATTATGAAATACATTACAATGAAATTTCGATCTAGAAGACATGAGGTCTAAGCATATGACTAAGTTAAATCGTCTTCAAAAGCTAAGAAATCAAAAAAGCTATAAGAGAAAAAAGTACTGAAAGTAATTTATTATTTATTGTTTTTTATGAAAAAACCTCACTATCCAGCTTGGGTGACTAGTTCAATTCTATTCATCTGTTTAATTTATATTACATGCATTGTATTTTCATTTACAATGTATTGATCATCATCTCCATATGAATTTTTTCTAACCAATTCACTGTCTGGAGTATTTCTTTCTCTGACTATCTGTTTAATGAGTGCGTTGTTTATTCTTCGTGAAAAAGAAGCATTGTATATTGTTGTATTGCTGTCATTTATGATTCTCTTTTTCAATACAATGGTTTGAATAGGTACTTGAGTAATGTGAAATGAAATGCTCAGTGTGTATATTGTATTACTGTTAATACATTTTGCAGTTCTTTGTAATTTATCATACCAATGTTTTGGTGCATTGTCCTGAGGTTGAAATTACAATGATAAAAAAGAAAAGAAACATAAGAAAAAGTAAATTACTGAAGTTATTTTTAACTATAGCACTATTTATTTTTAGTGTGTATCTTTTACAAATTCTTTTTGAATCAAGTTATGTAGAATCGATATTTGAAACACATTATATTGTTTCGATTATTTTTCTAGTTGTCGCAAAAATGGCAACGGTTATTTTTGCACCATTATCATGATGAATCATATATATACTTGCTTGAACATTATTACCTTTATCAGCAAGTATCTTTTGGTTGAGTCTATGAAACTTCTTATGAATTAGTCTAGCGTATTTTTTATGAAAGAGATATTGAGAAACAGTTATACATCGATTCTGATGAAAAAAAGCAACCAAGAAAGCTCATAAAATGGTTCATACTATTTGTAATCGAAAGGAATTTTTATCATTCCGTATTCTTTTTTTCTATCTAGAAGATCTTATAAATTTTATTGCATGAATGAGTCGTATAAAATATGTTCCCTTTATTATCATTAGCATGCTTGCAACTACAGTATATATGCTTGTTATTATAGTATGATCAGAAACTATTTTTTCCTATATACAAAAACATCTTTAATTATAAAAATGTCAAGTTTCTCTTGTAATTTAATAATATATTATTAATATAATTTTGTATTTGTCAATAAAGGCGATACATAACGAAAATTGAAAAAAAAACGCATTATGAAGAATTTACTAACAATTTTGATCCTGGTTCTTGCTTTTACCAATGTAACTAAAGCTCAGTCTTTAGATTCTACTAAAACAAATCTAGCTTTTCTCATCCCAGATGATTTCTCGATTGAGTATAATGCTCAATTTCAACATGGAAAGAAAGGTAATTTAGCTGAAGTGAGTGAAATTGCATTAGCATCACAGGCTTGGAATCTAAGAGATTTACATGCTACTGATACATTCAACCTTGTTGTTGATCCAAATATTGAATTTGGTGATAACGGATTAAGATCATTTGTCTCAGCAAGTTTTGGCTATAATCTCTTCGAAGGTAAATTAGGAAAGTTGGAAGGTGCATATTTAGGTTTTACTTTTGGTCCCAGAGTATTCAGGACATCATTAGTCGCAAAGATGCCACTTACAAATTCCGATTCAACTAAATTCAAGATTACTGCTCTTGGTGGTATTGTATTAGAGAAAGATACAAAATTTACTAAGAAAATTGTTGAAACCAGTTATTCACAAAACATTGAAGAACAATTTCAAAAATTTGCAGTCGATTCCCAGATGGCAAAAACCATGTCGGATCAATACAACACTTTGGTTAACCAAAACATTGTTGTAGGTAATAGTAGAACCATCTTATTCAAGTTGGGAACAACACTAGAGTATGCTCTTACTGACAAAATATCAGCAAGAGGGTCATTGTCTTATCATCTAGATTTATTAGCCTTAGGCAATAATAGTAAAAGAGGACATGATAATGTAGCGTTTACAGTAGGTTTTAAGTATTTATTATAACCTATTCCTTAATACCTAGTAAAAAAAGATATCGGTTCAGACTGGTATCTTTTTATTTTTGTAAAAAAATTGTAATTATAATTGAAACTTATATAACTTAGTTATTTAATTATTGTGAAAAATATGAAAAAAGATATTTGAATTATAGTATGACTAGCAGTTGTTTGATTGTTTATATGAGTAGGATTTAATGTATTTATGCATATGCATCATTGAATGCATGAAGAAAATATAGAACAACTGTATGCTGAAGCTGATGAAAACTTAGTAGCACCAGATATAGAAATTGATGAAAATGGAAACAAAACAGTAATACTTTCTCATAACTGATCTAGTCTTGTACCGATCAGAACTGTATTAAAAGCTTGAGAAGAATACACTTTGGAAATTACTCCAGAATCAGATTGACTATGATGTATGTCTACAATAAAAATGCCGAAAGTAGATCCGACACCAAAACCTATAATAGAAGGAACAAAAATTACATATAATGTAAAAAACTTAGCACCTTGAGAATATGACTTCGTTTGTAATTGAATGGAAATGAAGCAATGATCTCTTCTTATTGAAGCATAATAGATAATTTTTATCTATAATTTTGAGCTTAATATTTGATAGAAATGCGTATGATGTATTTAATTTAGATTATAATTTTTACGAATGAAAAAACTCTTTCTTATTCTTTGTTGACTATTTTTATTTGTAAACATCTCATTTGCTCAATATCCTCATTTGAATTGAGTTTACCAAAGAATTGATAATATTTTAAAAAGATCTCCAGAAGCAACCTCGTTGATTATAAATAAATTGGAAATACTGGCTGATCAATATAGATACGTAAGTGAAGACTATGATTTGATTACTACATTGCTTGCTTACGTCAAAGAGAAATCAAAACCACTAGAGTTGATTTGATCACTAGAATGAAAAAATATTCCAGAATGATATTCTCAATTGAGAACTGAAACCATTAAAAATTTGGAGTGAGTTTTTCATCTCCATTGATCCGAAGATGCTCCAATTCTTGTTATCGAATTTATAGATTTTCAGTGTCCTTATTGTCAAAGACAACACAATGACGCTATACTTGATAAATTAGAATATGATTTGTTTCCTGGCGAAGTACGTACTTGAGTATGAATGTTTCCTCTATGATGATCACGACATAAGTTAGCTCAACAAGCAGCAGAGTCAGCAGAATGCGCATTTGATCAATGATGAATTGATGCATACATAAATCATAAATCTGCACTTTTTGCATGATGATTACAGCCAACCATGTCTGTTATTAAACGCGCTGCAACGGATCATTGATTAAACCCTGATTTGATCGAAGCATGTACTTCTTCTTGAGAAAATGAACAAAAAGTACTTACACAAAAACAACGATGAATCAATTTATGAATAAGATGAACTCCAGGTTCTGTAGTTATAGATGTAAGATCTTGAGCAATCAAAAATATATCTTGAGCTCGTTCCTTAGAAAGTTTTCAATCTATAGTTCAAACATTATTAGATGCTAATAACTAAGTTGTCTAACTAAAATTTATATTTCCTTTTAGTTGTGTTGGTTCTTCTTTCACAACTTTTTTTTGTTGAGCTTTTCTAGGTGATTTTTTAACAACATTCTTTGCAGTAGCTGTTCATGTTTTTGCAGAAAGTGAAACCCTCTTACGATTCATATCAACCTCAAGTACAGTTACTTGTATTTGTTGTCAGATACTTACCGCATCAAAGGGGTTTGATATATAGGTATCAGAGAGTTGAGATTTATGAACTAATCAATCATTCTTCAATCCAATATCAACGAATGCTCCAAAATCAACAATATTTCTTACGATTCATTGAAGTTTCATTCACACTTTCAAATCATCTATTGTAAGCACATCTGATTTGAATCATGCTTCATTAAACTCTTCACGAGGGTCAAGTCATGGATTAGCAAGCTCCTTAACGATGTCTTGCAGTGTTTCTTGTCAAATATTATATTGTTGAGCAATACTAGAAAGTGATTTTTCCTTTGGAAATTCAAATGGGAGTACTAATTTTTTCTTTTTTACTCAACATTCTTTTTCTAAAATTTCATAAGTGATTTTATATGATTCTGGATGCACTCATGTACTATCAAGTTGTTCTTTTGCAGCGTTAATACGAAGAAATCATGCACATTGTTCAAATGCTTTTGGACCTAATCATTTTACTTTTTTGATTTGAGTTCTCCCTGTAAACGTTCCATTTTCTTCTCTCCAGGTTACCATGTTTTTTGCCATAGTTGTTGATAGTCATGCAATGTGTTGCAATAATGCCCATGAAGCAGTATTGATATCAACTCACACACGATTTACTGAATCTTCAATGTAGTTATCTAGTTTTTCTTTGAGAAGCTTTTGATCCACGTCATGCTGGTATTGTCATACACCAAGAGATTTTGGATCGATTTTCACATACGTTGCTAGTGGATCTTGTACACGTTGAGCAATATTTATCGCACCACGTACTGTTACATCTAAATCTGGATATTCTTCATTTGCTAACTTTGAAGCACTATAGACGGATGCTCATGCTTCTGAAACAACAAGGTATTTTGTATCTAAGTTATTGTCTTTAATAAGTTGAGCAACAAAACTTTCTGATTCACGTGATGCAGTTCAATTTCCTATACAAATTAATCCAATACTATACTTTTTAATAAGTGCAAGCAGAGTGCTAGTAGCTCATACAAGATCGTTTTGAGGGTCAGTTGGATAGACAACCGTTGATTCAAGGTATTTACCAGTTTCATCAATGATTGCTATTTTACATCAAGTCCTATACGCTGGATCAAATCACATTATTACTTTATTTCTTACTGGAGAAGAGAGGAGGAGTTCTCATACGTTTTTCCCAAAAATTTCGATTGCCTCACGATCTGATTGTGCATTTTTATCTGATCTGTATTCTCTTTCTAAAGAAGGGTGAAGGAGTCTTTTAATACCATCGATAATTGCATCTCAAAGAATTGTTTCAAGGTTTGAACTTCATTGTGGAATGAATGACTTTTTTCATTCTCAAATACTTTTTGCTTCATCAAATGAAACTTTAACACGAAGTTGTTTTTCTTTTTCAGCACGAGAGATTGCTAAATATGCATAACTTGGAATATTTTTGATTGGTTTTGTATAATCTTTATATATTTCATAGACACTATTATCCTCAAATTTCTTTGTCGGAGCCGTTCATAAAGAAACTGTATTTGACTGGTTTTCTCTAATTGTTGAACGAAGGTTAGGATCATCAGCAACTATTTCAGCAACGATATCTTGAGCACCAAGAATTGCCTCTTCAAGTGAAGAAACGGTAGTCTTGACGTCTCATGTATCAGTAATAAATTCTTTTGCTTTATTATTAAACTCATCAATAGAAAGTTCACATGCTAAGAGTAAATCAGCTAATGGTTGTAATCCTTTTGTGATTGCTTTTGTAGCTCTGGTATTTTTTTTATCTTTAAACGGACGATAAATATCTTCCAAAGCAGAAAGTGTTTGTGCTCTTGCTACTGCATCACGAAGTTCATCAGTGATGATTTCTTTTTCTTCTAACAAACGAATGATATCAACTTTTCTTTCCAAAAGTTTTTGTTGATAGTTGTAGACTTCCTCAAAATCACGGAGTTGTGTATCAGTAGCTCATCAAGTCATTTCTTTACGATAACGAGCTATAAAAGGAATAGTATTTCCTTCTTTAATTAACTCGATTATATTTTTGATTGTATCTTCAGAAAGTCCTGTTTTTTCTTGGAGAAGGGTCATAAGTGTTTTCATGTATTGGTAATGTGATTTATTTATAAAATTTATCTTACTCAAATCCCGCTAGGAAGTTCACTAATTTTTTGTATTAATGTCCCAATAGCTTTCTTTTCTATAATTTCTATATCAGTAATTATTATTTTTCAAACTACTGTCTTTACTTCATCAAATAGTGTTTTGGAAACCTATAATGGAAACAATCTCGTCTAATATTTTCAACCACTCATGGTTGTTTCATAAATAACTCTCTTAACTCATTCATAATGTTTTTCTGC
>CALLUT010000188.1 GCA_938010495.1 Candidatus Absconditabacterales bacterium | reverse complement strand
CTTAACATAATTTTTTAGAGATTCAATCATAGTTTTCGCCAATAAATACTCTATTGACAATTATACGATACATCTACTAATATGTCAAAAAAACTACAAGTTTTCGAAGTGGTTTCTCTTTTTCTTTAAAATTGCTGTATTATTATTTCAAATTCATAGGAACCAGTGCATAAATTGTTCTGCATAATCTTCTAATGAAGCTATTTTTGAGTAATCTGAAACAAAATCAGCTGAACTACATTGATTATTTTGTACAGTCTCACTATTCCAACAAATAGATTCAAATGCTTGTGCATTGTTATCTTGGTAATAATACACATGATGACCCATTTCATGAGTTATAATTTTATTGAACAACGTAGGCATTTCTCTAATTACAAAGTAACTTGGGCAAAAGTTTACTTTAAGTTCTAGAGCATTTGTTTCATATTTTATATGATTTCCTCTTCAATCAAGAGTCTCTTTTATTTCATATTTTCAGTTGAATAGACCACATTCTTGAACGTATTCAAACACAAGTTTATTTACTACTCTATCAATATCTTCTTGTTTAATTACTCACTTTCTTTTTAATTCATATAGCGAGTATGCTACCATATTTTGCATAAGTATATCAGACTGCTCAAGAATAGCTTGTTGGTCTTGTGTTAATGAATTTTTGAATCAACTGTTTGTATATTGTATTTTAAGTGGAGTACCAATTTTTGCTTTATATGAGCCGTATTTCTTATTATGATTTTTTAATGCTTGTAGTTTAACAGCATATCCTTGGATATTATTGAAATTTATACCGTCAAAATCACTTATCACTCATGTTTTTTCCATTACTTCAAGATGTTTATCTCTCATGTATTGTTGTAATCATACAATCGCGTATTTTAATTTACAATAATCATTTCAATTATAAGCAGGGAGTTTATTTTCATTAATTGATTTTAGAAGTCCGTACAACGACCATGTATCTTCTAATATCGCTGCACTATCAAGAGTTGAGTATTTATTATCCATAATCGCTCATCACGCTTGAAGAAAGGCTTTTCATTTTGCTACTGGTCTAGCTTCACATCATCCTTCTAACGTTTTTAAGATATCATAACTATGAATATTTGTATATAAATCTGTATCCGAAACACCAGATCTTTGTTCAATTGCTTGAATAGAATTTTTTACAGATGATTGAGCAAAAACTGATCATGAGAATATATATACTACTCATGTTACAAATAATAATTTTTTTAGGAAAGTCATGTGATTTTTAATTCATAAATGATAAAACTTCTTCCAATGGCACTCTCTTTTGGTCCATACTATCTCTATCTCTTACAGTAACTGTACCATCTTCTACTGATTGATGGTCTATAGTTACACAAAATGGTGTTCAAATCTCATCTTGTCTTCTGTAACGTTTACCAATAGCTCATCCATCATCATATTCACATACGTGATATTTAGCTAATTGCTTGAATAGAGTATGCGCAATTTCTACCTGTTTTTCATCCTTTTTAATTAGAGGCAAGATAGCAAATTTAACTGGTGCTATATTTTTGTGAAATCTAGATACTACTCTTGTTTGTTCATTTCATTTTCAGTCTTTGTACTGTTCTTCGTCATATGCATCAAGCATAGCTGTCAAAACAGTTCTTGAAAGACCCATACTTAACTCAACAACATTTGGGATAAACCTTTTTCATGTCATTGGATCGTTATATTGAAGATCTTTTCACGAATGTTCTTGATGCGCTGACACATCGTAATTTCATCTATCATGTATTCATTGTAACTCACCCCATCACCAAGGATATTGAAATTCAAAATCGCGAGCTTGCGATGCATAATGTGCAAGTTCATCTCCAGCATGGTCTCTATTTCTTAGGTTTTCTTTCTTAATTCAAATTCTTTCTTGTCGGAATTCCCAACTCATCGTTTCAAATTTTGTATACCATTCATCACTCAACTCTGGAGTTAAGAACATCTGGATTTCCATTTGTTCAAATTCTCTTGTACGAAATAAGAAATTCCCAGGAGTTATTTCATTTCTAAACGCCTTTCCAACTTGAGCCAATCCAAACGGTAGTCTCAACCTAGTAGTATCAGTAACATTACGGAAATTTACAAACATCGCTTGAGCAGTTTCAGGTCTCATCCATACTTTTGATGAATCATCTTCAAGTACTCATAGTTTTGTAGACAGCATCAACGAGAATGTTCTTACATTCGTCCAATCAGCTTTAATTTTTCTATTGCTTGGATTTCTTATGTCTGCTTCTATGAAATATTTATGTTGCATCTCCAACGGCCATGAATCTGGGACTAAATTTGGCGCTCATACCAATTCGGCAGCCCATGAAGTTAATTCTTCATCAGTTGCTCATTGAGATCTTCTATACTCAAAATTATCTTCAATCAATTTGTCTGCTCTAAATCTTTCACCAGTGTTCTTATCATCAATTAATGGGTCATTAAATCATCCAACATGTCCACTTGCTTCCCATACTTTTGGATGCATCAAAATTGCACCATCAATACCAACGATATTTGGTTGTTCTTGTACGAAAAATTGTCGCCATGCATCAAGAATATTTTTCCTCAATTGTGATCAATAAGGTCCATAATCCCAAGCGTTAGCAAGTCATCAGTATATGTCTGATCCAGGATAAACAAATCCTCTTCTTTTTGCTCGTGATACAATTGTTTCTAATGGGAACATGAAAAATCAATAAGTAAGTGTATAAACTGTTTTTTACTATAGAAAAGGAAAGGCCTTTTGCAATTGAAAAGGAAAGGTTTGGGTTGACTAAGAGGAATTTGTTTCTTTTGGAAGAAATATTTTATTCTCGAGCAATTATCGGTTGTGCATTAGCTAAGACACATGGATATACATCAGCATTATAATCAGAAAACCATATATTATATCCATTATTTTTATCAGGATAACACATATAGGCATATCAAAATTCTGAGAGTTGAGTAAATGTATCTCCTATGTAATAAAATCAAGATTTTTTGAGTCACAACAAATCTGCAAAATTTTGAATTTTTGTTATTATTGTTTTTCAAGGTAAATATTTATTTAAAAATAATTCAAGTTCTTTGTCAGTAGTAAATAAATTTTTCCCAGATTGTTTTACTTCTCTTTCTAAAGCACTACCTCAAGTATAAATCACATCCTCATATCAACTTCAATTTTTTCAAGAAAATACGTCTACTCAATTAGGTTTTGGTCTTACAAAAGAAAAGGTTTTATCATGTATTTCTATTGTATTTCATTTTTTATTATCAATATTTTTCATAGTAATTTGTCAAAGCTTATACTTTGCTTGTTCTAATAAAACATTATCATCATTATACTCCTCTTCTATCCTTGAAATAACATTTTGAGGATAGATAAGATTAATAATCTCATGTATTCATTCCTGTAGTATTTTTTCTTTCTTCTTAGATCATGAATTATTTCATAGAAAATTAAGAGACTCTTCATAGAGTTCTTTTTCCTGTTGTAAATGATAAAGTTTATTATTATTCATTATTGTTATAATCACTTGAAAAGTACTTAACTATATTATATATGATTTTTATTTACAAGCAATTTTTCAAGAAAATTCATTAAAAAAATCCTCTCGGACATATCCAAGAGGATTACTTTTTGTTTTTTTTGTTTTTTTGTTTTTGCTGAGACGGCGGGAGGTCTCTATTTATGTTTTTGTTTAACAGGGTTAACCAATGATCTCAAGAAGATCAATGTTTTGGTCTAAGATTTCTTGTACAAATTCATGAATTTCTTCTCAAGGATTCATTTCTAGCATATCTTCAACTTCAACTCGCGTATAATCATAAATTTCTTCTCTTTGAATATTAGTAACTTCTCCATTCATACGAGCAAAGAATACATATTCCATTTTTTCGATCGGTCCTCTTTCTCTGTGTTCATAAGCAACTTTGTGAATACTAATTGGCAATGGTAGTGTCGCTACATTATGTGAGTTAATAACACTTTCAACACCTACAATAGTTATTCCTAATCAGAGTTCTTCATGAATTTCTCTTTCTAAACATTGGAAAATTGTTTCTCAATCCTCCATATGACCTCAAGGTAAAACCCATGGTTGATCAGATGCATGTTTTACTAATAAAACACGTTCAGAACTATCAAAAAGATAACAACGAGCGCCAATTTCCATATGTACTTTATATTTACTAAAACCGATTTACTCAATCGGATACTCTATAAGTGTATTGAGATGAAAAGGATTTTGCAAATTTTACTTTACTTTTTTTACATTGTCAAGTATCACTTGTCACGAAGTGATTTGTTTATTCGTACTATAAGTAGTTTTAATCATGTTTTTTTGCTATGAAAAAATTACTAATCACATCAATAATTGCCGTATGTATTTTCGTTAGTAGTGTTTGAACTACTAATGCTCTTTCTCTTCCACAGTGACGGGAAGAAATCACAAGGACTGCATTTAATACACGATACAACAAGATTCCTGTTGCTCAAAAACAACCTAAACTTGATACTCTTTCTAAAAGAATAGATCTTGTTATGGTAAAATATTCAGCCGAAGCAGAGCTAATTAATTTCCTTTCATTTATACAATCATTGATAGTATTTAACCTTGTACAAGACGTTCAACCACAACATACTACAATCATACCAACTAATAATCCTCAAAATACTACTCCAAAAAACGTCTCATCAACATGAACTCCAAATCAAACACCAAACTTTTCTCAACGATTTGAATGAGAAAAAGTATTCCTTGGATGATCACAAAAACAAATTTTTTCAAAAGTTGAATTGATTGGAAAAAATGAGCCAATTGAAATAAATGAGATTACTATAAATAGCTCAGCAGATTGGGATGCATACGTCGAGACTATTTATGTTTATGATGAATACTGAGTATTATTATGATCAAACAGAACGTCATGACGTGACATGGAGATAAGATGAATAAATTATTTATTAGATCAATGATCAACTGATGTCTATATAGTTGCTGATCTTTATACAATCTGAAACACATCAAGAGATGCAAGAATATTATCATTTTCAACTGAACTATCCGTAACTGATGCAAGATGATATTACAGTGACAACAAAATATTGATGAGATGAATTGATAGATCTGACCTAATAACAATTAGCCCAGTAACTATTGAACAGATAAATACATTTGATTCAATTGATGGATATGTTGTCCAACCATATTTACAACAATGAGAAAATACATTAATGATATTTTCTATGAAAACTCAAACAGGTGAAAACAAATCAAATGATAATCGTGATGCTGAACTTTATCTTGAAAAGATAACAGTGGGTCTTATGGATTGAACAAGCAACAGAAATATTGCAAGCAACCTTAGATTACAACGTATTGACTCTTGAAGTATCCAACATCCTTGAGCTATTGAAAATGGGAATATAGTGTTTAAAAATCTTGATCATACACTTGGACTTATAGAAAACGATGAAGAAGCTGTATATAGAATCATCGCAGATATAACATTAGATGATGATAAAAACAATGAATATGTGCAAGTTTCTCTCATCGAATTCAACAATTGATGATTACAATATAGAGAAGCGACTTGAGACCAAATAGTTACTGCTCTTTGAAGTGAATGATTATATTGAGTAACCTGAAAAAGACTCAGCGAGTAACATATTTAGTATGGAGAACCATCACAATATATATTCAATCAAGTTCCTCCTCATAAAGTGAATTTATTAAGGGTTGCTATACAATTGGAATGCTCTGATTCGAGAATATCATCAACTGAAAAAGCGATTCATAATTCTTTCAAATATGCATCAACACTATCTTTTTGAGTGTAGTCTACCCTAAATACCAATCAACTAGTTGGAGGATAGAAACTAATCTTATCAATAATACTTTGTCGATCAAAATTAGCCATAAATCATGACGTATGGTAAAGTTTTCAATTACTAAATTCGTTTGCTAAAGTTTCCATAAATTCTAGTCAATCACTATTGTCTCTTTCCCACTTTCTAAATTTTAAATATATTTGTATATATTCTATAAATGAAAGCACTCTCTCATGTGAATCATTATTTTCTTCTTTTATTTGTATCATTAGTCCTTCTAAAAATTCTATTTTGCTAGGATATTTTGTCAAAAATAAGTCTATTTTTTTTTGAAGTTCTTTTTCTTGAAACTTATAATATCAATATGTATCAGCACTAGGAATATGGTCATACCATCAATATCAAGAAGGTACGACAAAAAATAATGCAAGAACAAACGTAAAGATTTTTTTCATTTATGCCAAAAAATAAAGATTGATTATTTTTCCAAAGGGCTCTTTTCTAGTTCTCTTTCCATAACTTGTGATATAAGCTCTGGTTCAAGTTTTTCTTGAAGATATCTCTGGATTGGACGAGCTCAGTATGATGGTTCATATATTTCATCAATAACTGCAGCTACCTTTCTCTTACCAAATCTAGGAAGTGTAAGTCCTTTGTAGGCTTTACGTCGGTGTCCATAAAACTCTTTAAGATTGATTGTAAAGATATCTTTGAGGAGGTCTTTCGATAATGGTTTAAACACTATCAGTCAACTTAATCTATTTATAAGTTCAGGAGCAAGCATATCTTTTACATGAGTAATTACCCTTGCTTTAATCATTTCAAATTGCTCTTCATTATACGTCTTTTCATCTCATCATTGAAATCAAATAGAAGCTTGTTTTTTACCAAATTCTTCTGATCCAATATTTGATGTCATGATGATAATTGTATTTTTGAAGTCGATTCGTCTTCATTTATTGTCTTTAAGATGTCCTTCATCAAGAATTTGTAAGAAGATATTCATAACATCTGGTGCTGCTTTTTCAATTTCGTCAAAAAGGATAACTGAATATGGTCTTCTTCTTACTTGTTCTGTAAGCATTCATCCTTCTTCATATCAAACATATCATGGTGCAGAACCAATCAGTTTAGATACTGAATATTTTTCCATAAACTCAGACATATCTACTCTAATCAAAGCTTTTTCATCACCAAAGTACTCTTTGGCAAGTAACTTAGCAATGTATGTCTTACCAACTCAAGAAGCTCATAAAAACAAGAATGAACCGATTGGTTTATTACGTTGTACAGCAGATAATCTATTTCTTTGAATAGCTTTTACTACTGCTTCAACTGCTTCATCTTGTCATAGTACTTTTTCTTTTAGTTCAGTTCATAGCGATGAAAGTTTATGTATTTCACTTTCACTAATTTGTGATAATGGAATTCACATTTTATCTGCTAAAACTTGTCCTATATCATTTACTGTAATAGATGGTCTTAGATGTTTAGGTAATACATTTTGTTGTCTCATTCATTTTAGTTGCTCTTTAAGTTTTTCTTCTCTTTCCTTAAATTCTGCAGCCTTGAAATAATCTTGTTTTTCGATAGATTTTTCTATTCTTTTTTGCAACGTTGTTATACGTTTTTGCGTTTTAGTGTATTCATCATTAGCCTCAAGTTTTGATTGTAACGTAGAAACTCTAGCACATGCTTCATCAATAATATCAATTGCTTTATCTGGGAGATGTTTATTCATCATATATCTTACACTATATGTCACAGATTTTTCTAGTGCTTCAGTATCGATATTAACACCATGAAATTCTTCGTATTTTGTTCTAATTCACTTCAATATTGTAAGCGTATCTGCTTCTGAAGGTTCTTCAACTACAAGCTCTTGAAATCTTCTTTTTAATGCAGGATCTTTTTCTATATGTTTTTGATATTCATCAAATGTAGTAGCTCAAATAAGTTGTAGTTTTCATCTAGCAAGCAATGGCTTGAGCATATTTGCAGCATCTGCGCTTCATTCTGCATTTCATGCACCGATAATGGTATGTACCTCATCAATAAACATGATAATTCCATTCATAGGATCTGTTGCCTCTTCTATAATAGCTTTTAACCTTGCTTCAAATTCTCATCTGTATTTTGTCCCAGCAACAAGAGAACCAATGTCTACCATCATAATTCTTTTTCATTGAAGTTTTTGTGGAACGTCTCCAGAAACCAGTCTTTGTGCAAGTCATTCGATAATAGCTGTTTTACCAACTCAAGCTTCACCAATAAGCATTGGATTATTTTTAGTCTTTCTTAACAACGTATAGATAATTTGATTGATTTCTTTTTCTCTCCCTATTACTGGATCAAGTTTTCAATTTTTTGCCTCATCAGTAATGTCAGTACCAAAATACTCTATTGTTAATTTTTTATCTTCTTCTGCAGGTTTTGACGTATCAGAACTTGTTTCTTCCGGAGCATCCATAGTTCATGATGATTGTTTTACAATATCATCAACATCTAAATCATCACCAGTGATTGTTCACATATCTACAAACATATCCATTTGTTCAATATCAAGTTTCAATGTACCAACCATTCCTTGTAAAGTAGTAAAGAAATCAATTGGTCAAATTTCAACATTATAGGTAATCTTTATTACTTTCATTAATTTCTTTTCTGCTCTATCAAAGTCTACTCATGCTTTTATGAATTCAGCTCTCATTGTATCTGAAATAGAAACAACAGCTGTATATAATAATATAAGAAAGTTGAATTTACTAATTCATTCCTTTTTAAATCAGCTAAATGGTTTTTTGAAAAAACTAGATAGTTGAAGTTTTACTTTTTTTCATTGAGGTATTTTTTGGATATCTCAATAATTATTTTTTGCATAATTTTCAAGTACACTTAT
>CALLUT010000187.1 GCA_938010495.1 Candidatus Absconditabacterales bacterium | reverse complement strand
AATACATGATGGAAAATAGATCCAAATATTGAAAATTGGTTTGGGATTAATCTAACTACAGTTGCATGACAAAAACATGTATATCAAATTTGTATGGCAAAAGGAGACACTACTCATTGTAATTATAACTGAACTGTATGAGGTAATAATCTAACATGATCACTACCAACAAGTATTGGTGATTTCCCGAACCTTATTCACTTGATTCTTTCGTATAATAATTTTGGTTGATCTACATTGCCTTCTTCTTTAGGAAATTTAAAGAAAGTAACTTCATTGTATGTTAACAATGCAAACTTCTGAGGTCAGCTACCAAATGAAATTTGATTGATGGATAAACTTACTAATTTCTATGGATGGAGTAATTCGTTTAGTTGAGTCCTTCCACCTGTATGGGGGAGTTGATTACCACTTATTTCATATCTTCATTTTTGATCAAATAATATTTGATGACCTATTCCAACTGAATGGTCATGATTATGAGATACAATTGATAATTTAGTATTGCATGAGAATAATCTAACATGATCAATTCCTGATTGGATTGGTAATGTTAATCTTACAACGTACTTGTTCTTGTATTCTAATAATCTTACTGGATCAATTCCATCAACGTTTGGTAATACTCCATGACCAACATTTTTCTATCTACACAATAATAATCTTTCATGAGAAATCCCTTCAAACATTGCAAATATGTCTGATACAGCTCGTCTATATTTACAATGAAATGAACTAGAATGAGCTATCCCTTCTTCTCTTGCTTGAATGAATGCAAGTTATGCATACTTTAACTCAAATAATTTTGATCGTAATAGTTCCAAAAATGCAATATTTGAACCAGCATCGTTGCAAACACGGTATAATAATTTAACTGGAAAGGGTATGGGTGATCAATGAGATATTACTGATCCAATACTTAGTAATCCATGAACAGTTTGATGAGTACAAACATGACCGTTTAACTTTAGCTTTGATGTTGATGAAAATTCATTTGCTGTAGATGCTGCATCAAATGAAATGTCTGTTACCTTTGGATGAGCAGCACCATGTACTTCATTAACAACAACTGATGGAGTATCAATAAATTCATGAACTGCTACTATATCTGTTACCCCTTGAACTATTTGATCATATGCTAATTGTACGGTTAGTATAACTGATCATTGAGATGAAGTATGAAATTGACACAGCACAGCAAATGTTTCTAATACATTAACTATACCTACATTCTGTTACGGATGAATCTACTACGCAGATACAGATTGAGATGGATATGGAGATAATGCAGTAACACTAAATTCATGTACACAACCAACTGGTTATGTCGCTGATAATACAGATTGTGATGACACAGATGATACAGTATATCCATGAGCAACTGAAATTTGTGATGGACAAATAAATACTTGTTGAGGAACATTACCAGTAAACGAAATTGATAATGATAATGATTGATATGTAGAATGTGCCTTAGATACTTGATGATGGGATGGTACTCCAACAGGAATATTGTGAGGTGATTGTAATGACAATGACTCAGTGTTTAATCCTGCAACTATTCGATATCAAGATGTTGATGGAGATAATTACAGCGATGGAACATCTCAAACGAGTTGTACTGACCCATGAGCAACATGGGATCTTGCTACTGATCTATTAGGTACAAATAACGATTGTAATGATTCAGATGTATGGCAATTCCCATGACAAACATGGTACAAAGATCAAGATAACGATGGATATGGAGACGATAGCACATCATCTTCAGTACAATGTGCAAGACCAACTAACTATAAACATGCATGAGAATTGACTGGGCTAGATACTGATTGTGAAGATACACAAGCTGATAATTATCCATGAAACACAGAGACATGTGATCTTATAGATAATGACTGTGATTGACTAATTGATGATGCAGATCCTGATTATGTAGGGTGAACAACATATTATGCAGATGCAGATTGAGATACATATTGAGATCCTGCAGTTACTCAAAATGCTTGTTGAGCACCAACATGATATGTATCTAACAGTAATGACTGTAACGACACTTGAGTTGATGCTGCAATTGAATTCCCATGACAAGTATGGTATTTTGATATAGATTGAGATTGATATGGTGACGCAAATAGTACACCACAAGTAAGTTGTTCTAGACCAACTGATAAATTTGTTGCTGCTGAATTGACTTGAGCAAATAACGACTGTGATGATACAAATGCATGAACAAATCCAAATACTATATGGTATAAGGATGGAGATAGCGATTGATTTGCTATTAATCCATTGGATTCAATTACTCAATGTACTGAACCTGGATGAAATTATTCTAGGGTAGCGGAAATGGTTGATGATATCCATTGATATACAACTATAGATGATTGATTAATTTGATATTGGAATTTTGATAGTTGAACAGCTGAGGATATTTCTGGTAATTGAAATGATTGATCATTTACAAATGGTGCATATTATAATCAAAATACTTTCTTAGATTGATGAGCAGAATTTGCAGTAGGTGACGTAGTTACTATACCAAACGATGGAACTTATAGTTTCTGATGACAAGACTATACACTATCTGCTTGGATCAATGCAGATGCAGTATGATGACAAGATGGTATTATTTCTAAATCTAATTGATCTGCAGGATGGTGACTTATTTTAAACGGGTCAAAAGTAAATTTTTGATATCATAGTTGTAGTAACTTTAATAGTGTTTCTAGTGTATCCACAAATACACGATACCATGTATTAGCAACATATGATGTAAGCGCTGATAAACAACGTATCTATATAAATGGTTTGCTTGATATAGAAAGTAGTGCACTTATCAATCCTGATTGTGCTTCAAATTCTCATGATGATGTAGTAATTTGAGGTTATCGTACTAATTGAACATTTGACTGAACAATAGATGATGTACGTATCTATGATAGAGTTCTCTCTGAAAAAGAAGTAGAACAATTATATATTGCAACAAATGAAATTAAAGACTGAGATTGTCTTGATACAAATTGAAATATACATCCATTGACTGAACGATATCTTGATGCAGATGCGGATGGATATAGTGACTGAACAACACAATATTCGTGTACTGATCCATGAGCAACATGGTATATAGAATCAGATCTAAATACTTGATGAACAAGTTGAGATTGTAATGATAGCCTTGCTACGACTTATCCATGAGCAACAGAAATTTGTGATTGAATTGATAACAATTGTGACTTAACTGTTGATGAATGATGTAGTTGGTATTGTGATGATGATGATGCAGATTGATATGTTGATGATACTGCTTGATATCAAACATGAGTTACTTCATGATTAGAAATACTTTGTAGTAGTGTTCCAAATACAAACGGGTGATGATGTACATGATGAGTAATTTGAACATGATATACAGCACCTACATGTGCACAAGAGCAGCCAACAACAGTAACATGAGATACTCGTG
>CALLUT010000186.1 GCA_938010495.1 Candidatus Absconditabacterales bacterium | reverse complement strand
GATTTACATGAGCAAAATAGCGAACCAAGTAAAGCTGTGATGTATTATTCAAAAATTATAGAACTAGATCCATTACAAGAAGATGCGAAATTAGCATTACAACGCTTGAAATCTTAACTTTAAATTTATATACATAATGTTCAAAAAAAGAAAAAAATTATTATTAGCATTTATTATTCTTATTATTGTTGTCTTATTATTTACGGTACTCATCACGTGAATAGCTACATATATCCAACAACAAAACGCTAATGAAGCCATTCAACAAGCAGCAATTCAAGAGCTTATAGATCAAAATGCTCAAGCAGCAACTTGATGAACCGTTTCTATTACAACTTGATCTGGAAACATCTTAACTGGTGAGTTAATTCCTACTTCTTGAGAATAATTCTTAAGATAAGAAATTTCATCTATTCAAAATATCTTTTTCAATATGAAATTACTAGTAGATAAAAAACAAAGATATGCAAAAATGCGTGCACATTCTGCAACACACCTTTTGCATTATGGATTAGAAAAAATGTTAGGAACTACAAAACAAGCATGATCACTTGTAGATCAAGATTATGTTAGATTTGATTTTGCATGTAAAAAACCTCTTTGATTTGAGGATCTACAACTACTTGAAAGCACTATAAACACATGGATTTCAGAATATATTGATGTTGTAACAGATGAAATGTCATTAGAAGAAGCGAATAAATCTTGAGCAAAAGCTTTCTTTGAAGATAAGTACGGAGATACAGTACGTGTTGTACGCATGAAATGATCAGTTCAAAATGATCTTGATCTTGAATCTAGTGAACTATGTGGTGGGACTCATGTTACAAATACTTCCGAAATTTGAGCATTTAAAATTATCAACCATACAGCAGTTGCATCTTGAATAAAAAGAATTGAAGCAGTAACAGGAATCAAAGTAGCAGAATATGCTCAAGAACATCAGCAAAGAATCATAAATATAAGTAATCAATTAGATTGCCAGCCCAGTCAGTTAGAAAATAAAATTGATAAAATCTTAAAAGATTATAATCATATACTATCTGACCATGAAGCATTAGAAGGAAAAATTATCTGTACCCATCTAGAAGAAATGAATAACGAATGTGAATTACCTTCTGCATGAAGTAAGCGATGAAAATGATGCCTTATTAATGTTACAGATACTGATCTATGACATCATACTTTTAAAGAAGTAGTAAATGTTGCCAAATCTAAATGGCATGATCGCAATCGAATTATCTACAATAATGAATGAAATTTTGCGATCTATATTGGCAATGGAGAAATGTCTGCAAAAGAATTTGCTAGTTCGGTAAAATTAAAATGATGAGGATCAGATCAATTTGTTCAATGAAAAGATAGTCAAATTTTAAACGTGATTTAATGTCACTCATACATGAATTCTCTTATTTGAATTGCATGAGGCTCAGGAAGTTGAAAATCTACAATAGCTAGAAAAATCAGAAACACCTATTCTGATACTGTTTCTCTTATACATTTGGATGATTACCATGAACGTAAACGCGCTCCAATAAAAAATTGAATCACGCTTTGGGACCATCCTGATGCAATCAACTTTGATTTACTCTATCAAGATCTTACTGAGCTGATACATGGTAAAAATGTAAATACAAAAACTCGAGATCAAGAAATAAATCCAAACTTCAAAGAAATATGAAAAATACCACACACGATACTCGCAAAGAAAGTTATATTACTCGAATGATATAAAGCATTATACTCAGAAAAAATCAGAAATTTATTTATAATGAGCTTTTATTTAGACATTCCAATTGAAGAAAGCCTAAAAAGAAGAAGAATGACTTCATCTTCAATTGACTGAAAAAAATATTTTTCGGAAGTGGTTATACCTATGCATAGGAAATATGTTCTCCCAACAAAAAAACGAGCTACTAAGATAATTGATGTTCAAACTAATAATATTGAGCAAACATACACTATTATACAAGAACAGTTGAAGAATACCCTATCAACTAATCTTCTACCTTGATAGTCTTAACCGAAACTTCTCATCACTTGCTTAACACACTACTCCATTTCTTTTCTTGGAGTAAAGTTAAAGATTCATCAGTAGCATGTAGTGTTAATTGGTATGAAGATCATTTGGTAATATTGAGTAACTCCTCAAGGCAGAATTGAAGACTATCTCATCAATGAAATCTAATTTTTTTCCAATTAGTTCTTTGTGTTATGAGTTTTTCATAAAATAAATATCACCGACTCATTGGCACAAGCGTATCTACAGATGCATCATGAAAATAACGTAAATCATGTTTTAGTGTTTTACGTACCATAGGTTCTCTTTTACCGTATGTAGTAAGAAAATACATCCACATTCTTACATTCTTTTTTCGATACACAAATGGTTGATGAAATTTCTTAGTAGAAAGCTGAGCATCTGATAATTTATATTTCTTACCTATATCATTCATAAAGTCTTCAGCATGATTTATATCTACTTGATCACAGAGAAGTCATAGTTTTCAAACAAGTGAATATTTAGCTACAAACTTGTGAAAGTAATCTTGAAATAACGGTAGAACACTTACTTCAGTCCAATCTTTTGCCTTGAACTCTAAACAAGGTGGAACAATTATATAATCTACTCAAATTGATTCAAGATACTCACATCATAGTTTTGTTCTTTGATCTCTCAAACTTGTTGATTTATCTCACCAAGGCCAACATTTCCAATCAATAAAAAAATGCACATCAACATCAAATTTATTGAGGAGAGAAATAAGAGGAAACATATCGAATCAAGAACCCACTATTCATATTTTCATGTATCTCGTAAGCTAAGCAAAACTCTAAAATATATTTTCTATAATCACGTTCAATATAGGTATTCTTTGAGAAATGGTACTAGTTCTTCAAAATCATGTGCAAATTGAATACGATCCAGTAAGAACAATCTAACTTGCAATTCCTCCATTTCAGAAAGCTGTTGTTGATACAATAGCACATTTCAAGAG
This sequence comes from Candidatus Absconditabacterales bacterium, assembly GCA_938010495.1. The sequence continues at coordinate 280 of CALLUT010000186.1, read as the reverse complement.
AGTTTAGTTTCTACTAGTAAATCTCTCATATCATCGATTTGAACTAATACTGCGTCCCTTTGTTCATAAAGATGAAATTTTAAGAGATTTTTCACCTGATTAAATAACGATCTTTCAAAATCAGTAACTGCCAAAGAAACTTGATTTTGCTTTTTTACGATTATATCTCTTTGTTTTTGTAAATTGTCATTAATCTCTGTCCAATATTCCACATCGGTTCACCAAGTTATATAATTGCTAGCTTGTTGAATATCAGCATCTACTTCAGACAAAACTGTCG
>CALLUT010000185.1 GCA_938010495.1 Candidatus Absconditabacterales bacterium | reverse complement strand
ATAATAAAGTAGTATAGTTATGTAGTAGTTATTAATTTCTCTTAGGTCTTTTTCCTTTACATCAACCGTGTTGAATAGGGGTTGCTTCTTTGATCCAAAGGATATCAATCCCTCATGTATCATTAATTCATTTGAATACTCCATCTCTTCACATTCAAAGTCATTTAGCGATAATACCAACTTCTTTTAGTCAGAAGTTATCCTTAGCTTCCTTCATAAGTTGCTTAGTAAGCATTTCAGCAGCATATGGAGTACTTTGCTTAGTTCCTTTGAATCACAGTTGTCCTGTTCATCATCAGATAACTTTGTTCCCTTGTGTGTCAGTAATAGTTACGATCGTATTATTGAACGATGTAGTTATATATACTGTTCAAAGAGGAAGTTTGATATTTCTCTTCTTTTTCTTAGCGTTTGCCATTGTAATGTAACGAATAGGAGTAAATTTACTTGCTTAATTTTCAAAGAAATTATTATTTCTTAAGTACTGGTCTCACTCTAGATCTTCAAAGAAGTTTCTTGGCTGTTTTAGCATGTCTTAGAGTACGTTGACCTCTAACTGGGAGTCAAAGATTATGTCTCATACCTCTATAACATTTAATTTCTTTAAGTCTTTTGATATGTCATGACACTTCTCTTCTAAGATCATTTTCCAAAAGCATTTCCTTAAGAACATCATTAATTGCTTTTTGTTCTTTTTCTGAAAGGTCTCTTACTTTCTTTTCAAAAGGAATCTTAAGTTTAGTAAGAATTTCTTGAGAAGTAGAACGTCCAATACCGTATACTTTTGTCAATTCGATCATAATAGATCCTTGATCTCTTAATAAGTGTCCTTGAATTCTAAACATTGTGTAATCAATAATGATATAGTAAATAATGCATTAACAAGTAATTATCCTTGTCTTTGTTTGTGTCTTGCGTTTGCTTTACAGATAACGTAAACTCTACGTTTTCTTTTAACAATTTGACAACTTGTACATTTTTTCTTAACTGAAGCTCATACTTTCATGGGGAGATTGATATTTTTTAAAACAAATTGTCTTTATCTTTTTTTCGGTCTTGGTGGTCTAGGCGGTCTTGGCTTTTCAGGCGCAGCTGGATTTTCTTTCTCTTTATTCATTTCTTCTGCTGTCTTTCTTTTCTTTCTAACATCTTTATTGATTGATCTATATGTTATACGTCATTTTGTTGGCTCATAAGGGCTCAATTCAACTTTTACAACGTCTCATGGTATAATTTTGATATTGAATCTTTTCATCTTTCATGCTGCATAAGCAGTCACTTCGATATCCATATCAGTGATCATAACCCTATACACTCATCATCACATGAGTTCAGTTACAATACCTTCGACCTCGATAGCATCACTAGCCATCTACTTTTATTCATTCAATAGATAAAGTAGACTTTTGTGCTCTAAATCACTTAGTCTTTGTGTATCTTTTCTTTCCTTGGAATTTAATAACTCTAAGTTTATCTCAAAGATCATGGCTTACAACTTTTGCAGTAACAGAAGCTCCTTTTATTGTTGGCGCTCCAAATACAACAGTTTTACCGTCTTCTGAGAATCCAAGTAATACTGTATCAAAAGTCATTTTTTTTCATTCATCAGCACCTACACGGTCTACAGTGATTTGATCTCACTTTTTAACCATATATTGATGTCATTGAATTTTTACTACTACGTACATTATATTTGTTATGTAATAACTACTAAAGAATATTTATTTATAGAACTAGATTTTCATACCTAGATGTGAAAGAGTTCCATATTTGCTCTTCAATCTCTTGTATGTTCATGATACAATAGCTTTTGTTCTCTTGTATCTTCTAGCACTTGGGAAATCATATTTAACAAACTTTCTATACCATTTAGTTCAATAATGCTGTTGTTTTTTAGCAGTATCAATAAGGTGAGAAGCCCATAATTCTTTTTTATAGAAAGCAATTAGTCTTTCATTAGTATTAAGATCTCAAGTTTTGTAGATAGTGAATCACATTGTATATGAACTATAATAACATAAATAAGTTTTAATTTAGATTGCCGGGAGCCGGAATCGAACCGGCACGGAATTTACTTCCGACGGATTTTAAGTCCGTTGCGTCTACCAATTTCGCCATCCCGGCAAAGTATTGGTAGCACCTAGTATTATTTAGATGCGTGGTCACAAATTTTATCAAACACTTCTGGGAATACTACAGCGATATTAGAAAGCATTTTTCTATCAACAGCAACATCTTTCTTAGAAAGTTGTCCCATAAAAACGCTATACTTAGTTCATTTATTTCTAAGCGCAGCACTTAATCTTTCTATCCATAATTTTCTGAAGATTCTCTTTTTTTGCTTTCTACCAATATAAGCATTTTGTCATTGCTTAATAAGAGCTGATCTTACTTGTTTGTAGACATTTCCTCTACCAAGTGAGAATCCTTTTGCTCTAGCAATAAATCTTTTATGTCTTTTGTGTCTTGCGAATCAATTTGTTACTCTAACCATTGTTTAAGTGTTGTTAGTTGTATAAGTAAATATTATTTAATAATAAGTGTATGCATTTTACGAGTCTCCTTTTTAGAGTTTAGAGTTCTACCGTATGTATCTTTTTTAGTAGATCTTCACTTATTAGTAAGAAGATGTCTTTTACATGTTTTAGCATGTTTGAGCTTTCAAGTCTTTGTAACTTTAAATCTCTTTGCTGCACCACTGTGTGTTTTTCAAGCTTTTGGCATTATAACTAGGTTCTTTTATTCAATAAAACTAAGGTGAATCAGAATTGTTCTTCTTTAATTCATTGCGGCTTACCATGTTCTACTAGGAACTCAGAAGCATAAATCAATTTTTCACGAACAAGTTCTTTATATGCTTTTTCTCTTCATCTAAGAACTACCATTACCTTAACAACATATCCTGCATCAAGAAACTCGGCTGCTTTTCTTAATTTAAGGTCTAGATCATGATCTCATATATTGTATCCAAATTTAACTTCTTTTTGTCATTTTTGCTTTTGCTTCTTTTTCTTCTCGTTTTCTGCTTTCTTCTTTTCGTACGTCCACTTACCGTAGTCAACAATTTTTGCTGTAGAAACTTGTTCTTTTGGATTGTATCCAATTTGCACAAGATCTAGTCATTGCTCTTCAGCCATTGCTAACGCCTTTGCTCTAGGGATTGGACCGACACTTTTTCAATCGCTATCTATAACAAGAATTTTAAACGCTTTAATATCTTCATTTTTGTAGATTTTTCGTTGTTTTCTCTTGTTATTTCAACGGTTATCAGCCATGCACTAGTAAGGAGTATAAAAGGTAACCATACAAATATATAAATGTGATACTAAAAAACAAGTCATAATTACTTAACTCCGGATCAATTGTTTAAGGGAGTGTGTATGACAGTCATAGTATAGAATTTTTTTGTTTTTTTGTTTACAACTTAATTGCCATATTTGGCTATATTTTTTTATCAAGTATCAATAATGGTACCCCCAGATGGACTCGAACAATCAACCTACAGCTTAGAAGGCTGTTGCTCTATCCAGTTGAGCTATGGGAGCAAAAATGGAAAGCAAAAGAAGGTGGTGGAGTCTAGGGGAGTCGAACCCCTGACCTCCTGCGTGCAAGGCAGGCGCTCTAGCCAACTGAGCTAAGACCCCATGGCTATAT
>CALLUT010000184.1 GCA_938010495.1 Candidatus Absconditabacterales bacterium | reverse complement strand
GGCCCTCTCAATGATTTGTGAGTTGTCGTCATCATCACATGAAATCCATAATCAAATGGATTTTTCAATACTCATGCAGCAATAAGACCTCCGATGTGAGACATGTCTGCCATTGCGATTGCTCATACTTCTTCTGCGATTGCAGCAAATTTTGCGTAATCTAATTCTCTAGGATATGCACTAAATCATACCAATATAATTTTTGGCTTGTGTTCCAAAGCCATTGCTCTTACTTGATCAAAATCTATCTCACCAGTAGAAATATCACTCATACCATACCTTACAAAGTTGAATACTTTACTCAAAAATGTAACCGGATGTCCATGAGTCAAATGTCATCCATGAGTCAAATCCATACCAAGTATAGTATCTCCTGGTTCTAATAATCAGGCAAAAATACATACATTTGCTGCTGCCCCTGAAAGCGCTTGTACATTTGCATGATCACATCTAAACAATTTCTTAGCTCTTTCGATCGTCAATGCTTCCATCTTATCTGTTCGTTCTTGTCCTCCATAATATCTTCTTCACGGAAATCATTCCGAATACTTGTTTGCAAACGTTGATGATTGCGTTGCCATTACAGCTTTTGATTGGTAGTTTTCACTAGCAATAAATTCCATCCCTTCTGCTTGTCTTTTTTCTTCTCATTTTACGGTCGCAAAAATTTCTGGATCTGTAGCATGCAGAGCTCATAAGTATGTCATTGACGTGTGGGGTTAATCCATAAATATACTACCTCTAGTGGTAGGGGTTTTTGGATGAAATGCAATAAATTAATGAGAATTTGAAACAATATGCTCCACAATCTGCTTCCCTACTCTAACTGATGAATCAATACGTTCAATACAGGTCATATCATAGATTCACGGAACAGCTGAAATTCAATTGTTTTGAATAATTGATCAACGTGTATCTAAGAGGTTTTCAATATTTATCCACGGATATGATTTTTTATATCATGTTGCTCGTATAATACTTTTTACGCGCATAGAGTCATTGTCTGCAAATTTTACCAGATCTCATGACATTGCAACAACTCCAGGTTTTTTGTTCATTCAAGAGTATTTGGTTCATAAGAGATAGTCTTTTCGAGGAACTTGTATTGAGGCTTTAGCATTTCAACATGGATAGTCTCAGTTGAGAGCATGGATAAGTCAAAATTTTGCTTGAAGGACTTTCCATCATAACAAAAAATCTGCGTAATTTTTTATTGGCTTTTCAGCGATCGTTATGTCTCTCCCAGCTTTTACGAAATCTCTTGCACTAAAATATCATGAGTTTCATCATCAAACAATCAACACATCTTCGTGAGGAATTTGTGATGGATTTTTATACTGACTAACGTGTATTTGTTGTACCTCATCATCAATATGCTCTGCCATTTCTGGAACAAAAGGAGTCGTGTACGGTCAAACTGCTACAATAATTTTGTGGGCTGTATAATGAATAATTTCTTGTTTTCAACGTTGAGCTTGGAGATAAAAAAGCTTATTTCAAAATTGTTGCAGTGATAATGCTTTTGTGTTATGTACAATATTTAGTCACAATTTTTTTTCATATGTTTCTAGATAATCAGCCATTTGGTCTTTGGTCGGTCTCATATGAAACGGCAAGTTCATTGGTAGTCATGGGAGAGAAGAAAGCCACGGTGGTGTAAACAACACAAGACTGTCGTATCTATTTCTCCATGATGCTCATGCGCTAGAAGATGCATTAACCACTTCATAGTTAATGTTCTTTTCTTGACACTGTTGAGCAGCAACCAGTCCTGATTGTCCTCATCAAATAATCAAAGTATTGACGTGTTTTTGTTGTGTATTTTGTGACAGGCTCATTAAAATTACTATAAATATTTAGTTATTATTGTCAACACAATTGAAATTATTTGTCAGGATACTGAAATCACTTTGGAAGCTTATTTTTTCACGATTGATATGGGATTCTTTCTCAGTTTTGATTCATTATTTCTTTGGGAATCAACTGTCCTCTTTCATTTCTTTTGTAGACAATGTAGAGGTTGGGAACATTGGTCCGTTCTTTGATTGATTCTCATGGTTTTGATGTGAGGAGATTTGTTTCTTTTTTGATTTCTACTACAGGAGTCTTTGGAGATAGAATTTCTTGTTTTATTACGTTTTTAGGTTGTGCCGAAGACCTTGTTGGAGGTGTCGTTGGAGTTTGCATTATTATTTTTTGTTGAGGGTCTCAATGTTTTATAGTAGATCACGTATAAATAAATCAAGGATATGGAAGAAATTTTGGTTTTATTGAAATGTCTTTTATCAGCGTTGCTCATTGACTTTGGCTTGTTCCAAGTAAAAAAAGTCAACTGAGACTAAGTATCGTATTTACATCTTCTATATCCTTTTTAGAATTACATTCATATGATCTTCTTAGCGGTTTTAACGTATTTTCTTCTGCTGTAGTTGTCCAAAAGTCTACGTGTATAGTTACAGAAAAATTACTATCTAGATTTGAAAAATCATCTACCGTTTCGATTAATTCTCAAAATTTTGTAGCGTAATGAGTAAACAATTGGTAACGTTCCTCTTCGACTTCACTTCACATTTTAAGAGCTTTTTTTCTAGAGAAATTAAACTCATTTTTTTCTCAATAAGCATATAATGCTTGTGAAGATTCAAGCAGTCAATGTTGCTTAACACGTTCGACTTTATCAATTATATAAGCGCTTTTTCAACATTCTACATTTTTGACATATACATCGCTATATTTACCATCAAAGTAGTCTTTCTTTTGTGCAATATATTCTTCATAGACATATCATTTTGTTTGAATCTCTGGGTATATCGATAAGAAAAAATCCTTAAGACGAAGCGTTTCAAGTTGTTGGTCAAGTTCTGGTAAGGTGTTTATGTATTCTAGGAGTTTTGATGTTATGTGCATTTTTATATGTTCTTTTCATGATTTTTTTGATCAAAACAATGTTGCATATGTATCGAGATCTTTGTTTATAGTTCATTGTTCAGCCCGTTGCAAAAAGTCTTCATATGATTGTTGGTCAAATGATTTTTTAGATACTATAAATTTCTTTATGTTGAAATTTGAAGAAAGTAACTCTTCTCAACGGAATGATTCTTTATTCATAACTCTAGTATATTGAGCTACTTTGAAATAGTCAAAAACATGAAATTATTTAATCTCTTTGGTTAATCACTTGCATTACTAAGCAAAGATTACTATCTTATAAGCATATTTCTTTATTCCTTTTTAAAAACACAATGAACAACTGTAAACCTTGTGCAAAAATTACATGAATTATTCGTATCTTAGTCTGAGCTGCTATGCTGTATTTTGGTGTTATGAAACTATGAGCTGATGCTGGTAAAATTGCATTTATCTGATGAGCTGCTCATGATCTTGGATTAACATTTCTCTCTGTTACTACATGGTATTGGATAGCATTGATTGGACAAATAGTTTCGTGAATACTCCTCTTACTGTGATGGAAAGCAACATGCGGTGCTGCATTAACATTGATAATTTTTATTTTTATCTGGAACACAAAAGACTGGAATCTCCTTTCTGATCCGAAAGCTGGACTGATCTGTATTGGTGCTCTTATCGTTCTTTTCAAAGGATCTGGTACATGGGCTCTCCAAGAAGAATCAGGAGCGTTTTGTAAATACTGCAAATGATGATCTTGTGGAACAAAACCATCATGAGGATGTTGTGGTTGATCTTGTCATACGTGAGAAGATGTTGAAATTTATGAAGCATAGAGAGGTTAGATAGATTGTTTAGGTAATAAAAAAATCGTCACAGGTTGTGGCGATTTTTTTGTGTGGGGCGGAAGGTATCGTATATTTATGGAGGGATTATATCAGTTAGATCAAGTCAAGACTCTGAAATAGAGATAATTATTAAACAGATTCAACTCGCTATAAGAAAACTCATAATTAACTTGAAAGACTAAATATATCAATCTGCAATTAATATAAAAGAAAAAATCAACTATGCAATCATTCAAATTCATTTTCTGTTGTAGAAATTTTCAACACCTAAAACGAATTCTTAAATATTAAATCAAAAATTCATAACATACTATCATGAAATGCTTTTGACTTTATGACAGTTGCAGACATTTCTTCTTTTGAAAAAAGACAAATAGCAACTTTATCATAATCATAAATTACTATTTCATTCGCTAAATCGAATATAGGATCTTTAATCACAACGCTATCATGAGTATCTCTATTAAAATCAGCATAAAATGAACTATTTACAGAGATAATAGCTCTAGTTTTAGTGTAAATTTGTTTACGCCTTGGTAAAAAATCATGTTCTAGAAAGTGATGAAAATCAGGATGAATATCTTTTGTTCACAAAAAAACTGAGAAGTTTTCAGTTGTTGCTAGCATTGAATTATATATTTCTTTCAATCAATCCAGTGAATTATACCAATTCATCTTAGGTTTATTTCATAATGTATTCATTAATCCCATAAGTTCTGGCAAAGCCTCTTCTAATTGTTTTGCTTTATATTTTTGAAGTTTAACTAATTCATCTGGAGAAGTCATTAAAAAATATATTGTTGATGATTTTTTTTGCTTAGAAGCTAATCATTTTTCAACTAAATCAATTAATATTCAATATACTGTAACCCTATTTAATCATGATATTCTGGCAATAGTACTAGCAGGGGCCAGTCAAGTTTCCAGTCATGACAAGTATATAGAAGCTTCTTTATCTGAAAATCATAAATTTGTTAGAATAGATTTTATCATCCTCATCATATTGTAGAAAATAATTACAATCTATATTATAGTCTTGTAGACCTTTTTCCACACTAAAATCACCCACCCACCCTTTTTGACAAACTCAACCACCCCCAATACAATAAAGTATGAACCAAAATACGCCTCAATCAGACCCATGTGATGTACTTACTCAAGATAATGTGAGCGATGTACTTTCGATAGAGGAAAACATCAAATTAGAAAAGATATTTGATGAATATTTTTTGTATAGAACCACAGAATACGTTAGTGATCATAGTTATGATATGATTGTTGATGAATTTCTACAAATGATACATGAGTGATTTTTGCCAGTCTCCCCTCTTTGAATTGAAAGAACTGATTTACAAGATATTATGACTGATCTAAAAAGTATCTTTGCAGAAGAAAAAAACGCTCTGCTCAATCTTCAAATCACTATTACAAACAACGATACTCCAAACACCTACTATAGTCCTATTACAATACATGCAAAAAGCATAGAAGCCAAAAAATTTGATACTACTTCAGCAATAGTAGCTCAATTTTCTCAATATTACAATTATCAAGCATTAGACACTCTTTTAGATACAACCATCATTGATACGTATGTCACTAAAGATACAGAACTTTTAGAACAATACATGCTAATACAAACTGGTATTGAACAAGGGAAATCTATAGAAGCGATATACCAAGAACTCACCACTCAATCAATACAAATAGATCGTGATGCACTCACTGCAATATGATCTATAACTGATATTAAAAGAAAACAACATACACTTATATGTCTTCTTTTTAATAACAATTCTGAACAGCTGAGCGCATCGATATTTAATGAGCTAATAGCAATACAATCATCTCGAGAAAATAGAGAGACAACAATAAATATTCTAGCTACGTTTTATCCTAATCTTTTTATCAATTCGATAGAAAAATTTTGATTAGAACAAGATAGTCTTGAATTAAAAAATGACATACTATTTACTATGCTTCAATCTTGAAACATAAGATCATTTCAAAGTCTATTGCAATATCCACAGTTACAATTTCAGGATAACTATGATACGGTTATTGATTTTATAGAAAAAGATCCGAAAAATCTTTTTATTACAAGATCAGCCAAAAGCACATGAAGTCCCTTAAAAATGAAGTTTATAGCAAGACATCTTTCCGATGAAAACCTATACAAAACAGTAAGAATACTTACCTCTCGCTTTCCCCATATGATTTTACAAATGGACGCAAAAACATCTATTTGCAAATTCCCTGAAACAAAAAGACGCGAGCTTTGCGAGATAATTTTATTAAAAAATCCATATACTTTTAAGTATCTAGATAAAGAATTTTACGAGGTATTTAGCTTGGATCAAGAAAGTATAGCTCATATTGAAGCCATGACATCTAAAAACATAAAGAAATATCAAGAAGCGATTGACCAAAAAATTAATTTCATCACCAAAAGATACTGAGTAAAAGAAATTACATATAAGGAATCATCACTACTCTTATGATATGATCCAGTTGATGATACCTATTGATGGGCACTTGAAGATTTTCTCGTGAACCTAGAAGCACAACTCTACAAATACCCACCGTTTGTTTTGCAATGAAAAACGATAAAAATAGCAAATACAGCCGGTAGTCACCGATGATTTTCTGGAATCGCTCCTGATCAAAACACAATGATTCTTGATATAAATTCTCCAGATATATTTGATCATGAATTGTTTCACACCAAAGATCGAGAAGACGGTCGGCGAAAAGATAACAAACAATACAAAAAAAATCTCTCGAGAAAAAATATTAAAAGAAATCATTTCAGCCTTGCTTGACGCACAAACGAAAGCCAAGCAACTGAATGAGAAAAATTATTTTCCGATACTTTTTGCAACAAAGAAACAGTATTCCTTTTTAGAATTCTTGAACAAAACACTCTTCCACAATGAGAAAAAAAACAGTG
>CALLUT010000183.1 GCA_938010495.1 Candidatus Absconditabacterales bacterium | reverse complement strand
GCTTTTTTATATTCTATAACATCTACTATTCTGTATGACAATGGGATACTTCCATGTGCAAGTAAAATTGCATTACTCACAGTTCTAGATGTTCTTTTATTTCAATCTTCAAACGCCTGTATATATGAAAGTACAACTAATGAAAGAAATGATTTCTCAAAAAAATTAGTTTTAGTATTTATTAGCACAATCATTTTTTCGATAACTTCTTTGATTTGAAATTGATTATCCAATGGTCTATATAGTGTTCATGTTATTCATACTCATTCTTTTCTAATATTTGCTCAAATTCAAAGTCATTTTGTGAGTACTGCATGCAAATATTCTATGTCGTTTAGTTTAAGATCTAAGAACTTCTTTCTATTTTGTATAGATTCATTAAACGCATCTTTATGATTCAATATCATTTTTGTTTCTTCTTTCGTTTTAGTACCATCTGCTATATTTTCTTTAATTAATGCTTCAGTATTAAGCAATTCATAAGTATTTCATTCTATAACAGAAGACTTCCAAGAAAATTCAATCATAATTCTTTCATATTCTTTGTTAATAATTGTCTGACTTTCATATTTCGATATATTTGAAATAAATTGTTGATGAAGTTGTTCCAACGTATCCATTTCTGATTGAGAGAATAAATCTCATCATAATCGATCAAATACTTCAAAATTGAATCTATCAAAAATAATTCTTTGTTCATATCATATATCAAAGTAGGACTCTATATCAATAGCCTCATGTATCTTATAGTTTTTTGCTAGAAAATATTTTACTGCCCTTCATTTTCATTGTTTGGTTAGTTTACCTGTCTCTACAAGCATTGTTAAATCTCTGATAATTGTAATTCTCTCAACATCATGTGTTCATCTCAAAAATTCCATTACTTCTTTAGTTTGGAAAACATTTTGTTTCTTTGCAAAATTAAGAATTGATTGCTGTCTTTTATTCATACTTCTTAATTGTAACATTAAATAACTTTAATTGTAACATTTTTTACATAAAAAGCAAGAAATTATATATATAATGGGATATTAATTGTAACATTCCTATAATCCATTTGTGACATCAAAGCACTTGATTGGTATATGAAAGCTATTACAGAATAACTGCTCCCCTATTTCCTATAAAAAATCCATAAACTATGTCTTTTTAATTCAGATTTGTAAATACCATACTAAAAATATAAGTATAGTGTAAAGACCTAAAGCAATGTATGCATATAATGGCAACAAATTAAATACATATATTAAAAGTAATTCAACAAAAATCAAAAATACAATTACAAAAAAATGTTTTTTACGATTAAAATGAAATCTTCAACTTCTTCAATATCAGAATCATTTAAAAACTGATAAATCACTAAAAGCATCTCATAAACCCAGAACAATAAGAGCAAATAATAACATAAGTGTATGTTCAAACGTAAATCGTTCAAAGGTATTTCACTTCAAAAAATATCTACATAAAATCATTGAATATATTATTATCAATGATAATACATTTTTATATAAAAATCATCTTAGAATAGTAATATGTGAATCTTTCATGATTGTCCAATTTAATTAAACTTATTTAGTATAAATAATTATTCATAGAATTAAATGTATTTAATGATTTAAAAAAATCAAACCCTCTCGAGTTCGACTTACTGATTCTACTATGTTTTAAACCCTTTATTTATGAAGCTTTTAAGCTGGCAAGGAGATGCTTTGAATTATCGAACTCAATATAAGGAAGTGATTCTTGCTTTTAGAACTGAGTTATTAGCTAAAGAATATTTAGTTAAGAGTTTGGATTGGTATATGAAGTATGTTTTGAAGTAAGTATTACTACTCTTCTATAAGAAATTCACAACCTATGTTATAACTAAATTGAAACATTATTCAAAATAGTATTGCTCTAATCATAAATATACATATTAATATAGTAGTTTTGATCTATAAACTTATTATATGGTATACACTGCGAAACCTGAATGAAAAATAGTTTATGTATGAAATAAGATAAACAAAAAATGTAATATTTTATATAAGGATATAAATAAAAAACTCCTTAAAAATAGAATTAATAGAATTAAAACTGAACCAATGTTTCGTCATATAGCAAATATTGATAATTGAATTTTCTTCGCAACCATAAATTTTTTTGAAAAAAAATGAGTTAAACGAACAAATTTACCACTTACCACGTTAATGATTTCTTCTCCATGAGAGGTATATCGTTGAAAAACATATGATTATACATCTGATGCTTTACCTATTGAATTAGGAGAACGATTTTGAGAAAAAAGAAATATATTTTTATCCGAAAGTTCACAATTCTACTTAGAAATACAGTTATTAATTAAATGATTAAATGAAGTATTTAGTATTTATAATTCCTTTAGAAAGGAAAAATCAGATGCGACTCATTTAACTGAATTTCAACATATTGAATATGAGTGAAAAGTAGACTTAGAAGGTTCTATTGAAATGTTTATGTGACTTTTTGAATTTATTTTTGAATACTTGCATGATAATAACAAAAATGATCTACTTTTTTTCATAAGTGAACAAGAATTAGAAAGTAAACGTTTGTTAGTAAAGAAAAAACCAATTAGATTATGACTTAAAAAAGC
>CALLUT010000182.1 GCA_938010495.1 Candidatus Absconditabacterales bacterium | reverse complement strand
CTTACGAATATCATGAATGCCGTCGTCACTAATCTCATCTTGAGCTAATATTATATTTATTTCATGCACTATTTCTTTTTTGTAAGCAGAACATTCCTTAACAAGCATCGCTTTTGTACTTTTTTTGAAATGAGCAAGTATTGGAGAAAATAACGTATCTATATTTTTTGAATCATATACTTCAAATAATTTTTCAAAGAGTAGTTGTTCTTGCTTACTTTTCTTTATACAAAAAGCGTCAAAAGCTAACTTTTGTTTTTTCTTCCATTCTAAACCTTTTGCTTTTCTTTTGCATACAAGCCATTTCCTTGCTTCTCCTGATTGTCTATATAGTTTTTTAAGTTCTTTTGAAAAAGGCTTGGTTGTAGTATTTTTTTCTGCTCAAAACATAAATCATATAAGTGTTTTATATGTTTTTAATGAAACTCTTCGTAGACGAAGATGACTATTTGAAAAATCTGAAGACAAGTGATTTGTTTCTTGTTGTAGTGTTTCACTAAATCATTCAATAGTTTGTATTAGTTCTTTTTTGTACATACTAGTAGTGTATACAAAAAGTTTAATAGATGCAACTATTTTATAAAGAAGTTAATGCTTTATTTCCTAAAGTTTGATGATTTATATGTGCTTGGTTTAAATGAATCAAGTCTAACTATAATTGGTTCTTGAATTCATTGTTCTTGATACCATCAAAGTATTCATGCATCAAATGAACGTTGGTCGTATCATAAGCATATCACATGAGGGGTTCGTTTTTTGAGACAAGAATAGTAATCAGAATTATCTCAAAGTTCTACTGTAGTGCTTATTCATGTAGCAACAACCGAGTTTAACCTTTCTTTTTCAGTATGAGTTGTTGTGAGAGATTTAACTTTCTTAACTGTCTTGTCACGAGCAATTATCGTCACGAGATTGTCTCAATATTGTTTTGCTGTATTAAGATAATGCTTATGTCATTCATGAAAGAGATCAAATGTACCAAATGTTATTACGGTGTGAGTAGAGTTTTTTGCCCACTCTTTATCTTGCTGTATTTGTTTTTTTAACATATCAAAAGAGTCAAATGATTTATTTTCTCTAATTTTAATATAAGGAGTTATAACAACCTCTTTTCAATAACAATCATTATCATAATCAAAAAAATGACCTTCAAACAACTCACGTTCTTTAAAATACACTCATATTCATTCTACATGTTTTCATGCAATAGTTCAGTGTATTTTATATGTTCACGATTCTAAAGAATTACTTTTATATACAATATTTACCGTAGGAAATCCTATGGTTCTTCATAGTTTTTTTCATGGAACAACTATTCATTTAACCTTCTCAATCATTACTCGATATGTCTTGTAAAGAAGATCACACTCATTCCATTATTGTTTGATAACGTTCATCTATAGAGCTTTCTGCAGAAGTTCGTTGAATAAGATAATTTATCCCATAGACAGCATAATTATCATTTATCATATCTTTTGCTCATTCAAGACTTTCACATGTAAATGCTCATAAGACTAGTGGAGTTTTACATGTTGTCGATAGCGTAGTAAGTTCTTTGGTAATTGTTTGGTAGAGATAGTTTGGAAAATCTCACTTGATAATACATCATACGATAATACACAAACTATATATTCATTTTTCTGTGACTAGTTGTGTCATAGCAGGAAGCTCGACAACTCATGGAACACGATATATATCTATATTTTCAAATCATTCTGTTTGTAATCTTTCGACAGTTTTTTGTGCAATACTGTGTGTAATATCACTATTGAAGTCAGCAACAATTATTGCAATATGTAGGTTTTTTTGGAGAAGATCTACTTCATCAAAAAGTTCTGTATTATGGACACTCATAGTCTTATTGTACAATTAGTGTATAAAATTTATTGCAATGATTTATTGTAATTTATAACATATTTTCAAAGCATATCAAACTCAAGGTTGACTTGATTTCAGATTACTATAGTTCATAAATTTGTTATCTCTTGTGTGAGCGGGATTAACCAAACTGAAAGATATCAATCATCTACATCAACAACAGTGAGACTTATTCAATTTATAGTGATGCTTCATTTTTTTATTACGTTGAGCGATCGTTCTTTATTATAACTGAATCATATTTTTTTTGATCCATCTTCTGCCATCTCGATATCCGATACAGTTCAGATAGTGTCTATGTGTCATGAAACAAAATGACCATCTAAACGATCTCATGCTTGCATGCATAATTCTAGATTGAAGAGATCTCATGCTTTCTTTGTTCAAAAGTTTGTCTTACGAAAACTTTCTTCCATTGCAAAGAATGAGTATTTTTTATCATCAAATTCAGTTACTGTCATGCATGCTCAATCATGAGCAATACTTTGACCTTCATGAAGAGGTAGTGTATTTCCGAAATTATTCTCTACGGTAAATACTCAATCTTTAATCGAGAGTATTTTGGTTTGATGGGTTATTATTCACGTGAACATCTATATTGTTTTTCTAAAATATAATCAGATCTTCTTAATAAGTAAAAATATTCAATATGGAAGGAGAAGTATTAGTCGGAATATCACTTTAAACCACGTGAGTTTTTCTTCAGTAATCAATTCATAATAGAGACATGGTATAACAAATAGTGTCATCGCAGATCCTGCAAATAGTCAGAATATAATTGTAAATCATAGTCATGACCAGAACTCATCTTGGAGTGCTAATGGTAATACTCAAAGAAGGGTTGTAAGTGTCGTAAGTATAATTGGTTGTAGTCTAGATCTTCATGCTTCAATAATAGCTTCTTTTGGATCAAAATCGTGTCATACATTTGTTATGATTCTGTCTACAAAAATAATAGCATCATTTACTACAATTCATGTCAAAGCAATAAATCAAATCGCAAATGGCATACTATATGGATTTCATGTTACAAATAATCAAATATTAACTCATAATAACGCACAAATAACAGAGTACATTATCACAATTGGTTTTCTAAATGAGTTAAACATCAAAAGGAGAATCGCAAAGATAAGAAAGAAAGCAATAAAGAAACCACGAATAGTAGCATTAATTAAATCAGCATTATCAGATCATTCTCATCATGCTTCATAACTTATTCAACTAGGGAATGAGTATTGTTCTGCCCATTCTACAAGTTCGTTTTGTAATACTGTTCATTGTGATTTAAACTCATCTTCTAGATCAGCATCAACAGTAATAGTAACTTTAGAGTCTTGTCTGGTAATTTGTGCTACAGCATTTTCTACGCTATATTCTAATACATCTCATGCTTTAACAGGCCCAATTCTTGTTGCGATAATAAGTCACAAAATATCATTTGGCGATATTACATCTGAGAATTGTTCATATAAAACTTTTATACTTGCATCGTTATATACATATTTTATTGATCATGCATTTTGTCAGTTTACAGCAGAAGCTATATCTCATTGCAAGTCAGCAGGAGTAAGTCCTAGTGTTTTGAGGGCATCATCTTTGAATGTATAAACAAATTGTCCTGGTGTATCTTGTGTTGATAGAGCAACATTTTTGAGTCATTCAATTCAACGCATATGTTCTCTTACATCTTTGGCTATGTTTACTAAGTTATTGAACTTATTGTTATCATCAGTTATTAACTTTAAAGCAATCGCTTTTCATTGAGGTGGTCATCCTGTTTGTGCTACAGACTCTACAGTTAATCATTCTTGTTCAAGGAATTGGAAACGTTCTTTTATTGCTTTTTCTAACTCAAACACATCCATTTGTCATGCTTCTTCTCTTTCTTTGAGGTCTTCTAGTTCGATTCATAGATTAATCTTGCTTCAATCAATCGTAAGCATATAATGATTAATTTCTTTATATTCAGAAAGTATTGGTTGAATATATGGAGCTCGCTTGAACATTTCTTTATCTGTAATTCATGCTTTTCCTGTTACAGTAATATCAAAACGTCCATTATCTCAACTTGGAAACAGTGTGAATCAAATTTTTGGACTCAAAATTACAAGTGTTCAAATTGTGAATAAAACAGGTATTACAATACTCCATATCCTTGTTGATCTTTTTTGAATGTATCTTCTTAGGAAATTTTCATATCGAGTATTGAGTCATTCAAGAATACGTTGTTTACGTGTAAGTGTATCTTTATTTTTTGCTTCTTTATTTTTTCTATCTTCAGCTAAGAGAATTTTATCTTCATCTGTAATAAATTGTTCCATTTTATCATTTGCGATAAACCATTTTTTGTCTTTGCTAAAAATAAAGAAAAGAGCACCGTTTATTGTTAATGATATGAATAATGCAGCAATCAGAGTTATAAATACAGTTATTGGTATATAAGCTAAGAATTTACCAGTAATTCAAGGCAGTACCATCATTGGAATAAATACTACAATCGTAGTCATTGTCCCAGCGATAAGTGGTGCCTTAAAATCTCTTACAGCAAGAATTACAGCGTTTCTTGGTGAGAATCATTGTTTGAGTTTTTCATACGCTCACTCAATTACTACAATCGATGTATCAATAGCTATTCACAGCGTTAATACCAAACTAAAATTGGTTAAGAAGTTTAGTGATGATCAAATTGTATCTAACACAGTAAATGTTACAAAAAAGGCCAATATAATTCACAATGTAGCAATAATAGCTTCTTTGAATCATACAAATAAGAAGAGACAGATCAGTACACAAACTAAAGTGATTATTCAACTATTTGTTAGTTCTGCATAATCTTCTTTAATTACTTCTGAAAGATCTTGTGCATACACATATTCTATTCATGCAAATGCTTGAGTATTCATTATTTTGTTTACTTCTTCTTTTACTAATGCTGCTGTGTCAAAAATACTAAATCAATCTTTTTTGTTGAAAACCATAGAAATAGCGTTGTTTCAACTGCTTTGATAGAGTCATAGTTGCTTTATTGAATCATTCTTATAGTTACGAACTATACGAGCAACATCTCAAACTGTTGTAACTGAATATCAGTCAGTCACTATAGGTATTGAAAATAATTGATCTTCAGAAGTAAGTTCTCATTGTATCCTAAAGTCATAGTTAAGTTGATCAACTTCATATTGCCCTAATGGAATATTTCTATTGTGAGAACGGATAGCGTTTGATATAGTTCATAATGATAATCATAATGCTTCAATTTTTTCTTTATCGACAAGTATTTCTACATCAAAATCATTACTTCCTTGTATATCAATATCTGTAATTCCATATTTCCCTTCTAGTTTATTTTTTAATGTACTTGCTGCTTCTATAAGTCTTTCTTTTGGAAAAAGAGTTTCTTCTCAAAAGATTATAAGTTGAAAAATTCAGTCACTATCAGATGCTATTTCTGTAAATACAGGGTCTTCAGCATCTTCAGGAAAATTAACTTTCTCTATTTCATCCTTTAGGTCAATCATTGTTTGCGTTACATCTACTCAGTTGTTTAATTCAACAACCGTGTTTGAAACTCACACACTACTTGAAGATGTAATTTTACTTATTCAATCAATATCATCTATAGCTTTTTCTACTTCTTCAGTCACCAAAGTATCCATATCTACTGGGCTTACTCAAGGGTAGACAGTAGTGATGCTTATGATTCCAAATTCAATTTTTGGGCTACTTTCTTTTGGTATGTTTTGAAGTGACATTCATCAAAGTATCACAATCAAGAATGTGAATAAGACAGATATTCTCCAATTATTTACCCAAAAAGGGAAAAATCAACGTGCAATTTTTTCACGAATTGTTTGTAAGTCCATTATGATTTTGGAGTAAGGATAAATTTGTTTGGATCATAATTACTCACATCATTAGTTATGATTTTTGTGTTATTTCCAATTTCTCAACTAATTTCTATAGAAGAACCTCGTACTTTTCATAAAGAGATAATGCTTTCTTGAATTTCTGAACCATCCCATATAGTGATAAGTCATTGTTCTTTGTTGAGAATCTTAACATATTTTAGTGGAATAAGTGTTTGTCATGATTTAAGTCAGATTGTTACTGTAGCAGCACTTCATACTAAAGCAATATTTTCATTAAGACGGATAATTGTTTTGTATCATAATGTGGCATTGGAAGAAGAAGCAATTGAGACTATAGTTCAGTTATAATCTTTTCAGTCACTTGTTACAGTAACTGATTGTCAGTCATTGATACCTTCAACTTCATCACCTGTTAAGGCTATTTCTATTTCTTGATCTTGTGTGCTAATCACAGTAAATAAGGGTGTTCATGGAGCAACCTCTTGTCATACATCAACCAATACATCTCCTATTGTTCAATCAATCGGTGACTCGATTGTTAGTTTACCAAGATTTGTTTGTGCTTCACTTGCTGCAATTTGTGATTGAGTAATTGCATTGAGTAATGATGCTTGAGTTGTTGATTTATTCTTTAGTGTTGAGTCATAAGAATTTAATGCGTTTTCTACTCAAATATTTGCGTTGACTGAAGCAGATTTTAATGATTCCTTTGTGCTAGCAATTTGTTTCTCTAATCCATCGATACTTTGTCTAACAGATTGTTGTGATTGTTCATATGTGTTTAGGAAAGATTCTATACTGTTTATTTGTTGTGTTAGGGAACTAACTTGTCATTGTACCTGTGTTTGTAGTCAGTTTATTTGAGCAATAAATCAATCTAATTGCACTTGAGATAGTGAATTGCTTGAATCGGTAAATGTAAGCATAGTATCAAGACTATCAAGGATTGGTTCTAATTGTAGCGTATAGCTTTTTAGTGTTTGTAATGTGCTTGAGATTCATGATTGACTTAGATTTGGAATATATGAATTTATTGTAATTTGTTGTTGAATACCATTTCTTACAGCAGATTCTGCAAGTATTTTGGTTCAAGTATTTCTTACTCACAATGAGCGTTCATAAAAATCATTTTCACTTTGTCTTAATGGTGATACTCACATTATTTTGTCAGTAGCGGTAATTACATCTTCATAGAGTAGTTGTAGGTTTTTAACTAATGTGTTTGTTGTTGCTCAAAAATTTTCAATAGTTTGTTTATCGTTATTTATTTTTGTTTCTAGATCTATTTTTGCTTTATCTAATTGTGATTCTAGTTGTCTCATTTGTAGTTCAGCACTTGAATTTCCTAATCACAATGCGCTGTTTTCAGCTTGGTTTTGAGCTTGTTTTATAGCTTGTTGAGTATCTAGAATAGATTTATCCAAAGAAACTACTGTTTGTTCGTAATTTAGTTTAGCTTGTTTTACAGCAGCATTTGCTCTTTGAGCAGAAAATGTATAAATTCACGAACTATCACTCAATGTAACAACTCTTGTGTTTTTAGCTACATTATCTCAAATACCAGCTCATAGTGAACTTACTCTTCAAGAAGCTTGACTACTAACCACAATATCTTGTGAACCGATTACTTTTCATGTTTTTTTGATTGAAGATCATCATGAAACATCACTTATTGATACGGTTTCTACATAAAATGGATTTTTTTCCGGAGCTGATGCCACTTCTGCAGTTTCTGGTCTTCAGCATCATAAGATAAAAAGCGTTCATATTAATGAGGATACGATAATAATTTTTTTCATTAGTTTTTAAGAAAATATATATAAATTATTGATTTTGTTGCATTTCATATTCGATATATTCTTTGAGTTTTGGTAAGTCATCACTTTTTATAAAACCAATAACCATTGTTCATTTTGTTACAGTCACTAATTTGTCTCAAGGAGTAATATCAAATTTTTCTCTTACTTCTTTTGGAATAACTATCTGTCCTTTTGTTCAAACAGTCACAGTACTGTGAAATTCAGGCTTCATATTGGCGCATTGTTTTTTATGCATAGGAATATATGTAGTAAAAGTATGATTTGTATGAAATGTATATTAATTTTATCTAAAATAGCAAATTAATTGCTCTTTTAGTACTATTTGAGTATACTATTATCATGATAAATATGAAAAAATTAGCTAAAAAACTTGCTAAAAGATTTGACAAAACTGTCTCGTATGTTGATTGACATACGTATGTTTGGTTGGTATTATCTTTGGTTTTGATGATGGTTTGATATCCATTTGTTTCATGATTAGAGGTTTCATGATTTTGGATACACTTATTATTATCATTAATTTTGATTACTTGAATGTATACAGTAACATCACACGATAAATTTTTGTATCGCTCAATAGTTTTGTGAGCGTTTACGTTAATTTTTTCTTGGGTTGATTATGTTTTCTTTCAAGACCAAGTTGTGACGCTAGTATATATGATTACTTGATGACTATTTTTCATATATATTACATTAAATCTGATAATCTCTTTGCATAACGATAAAATGGTAAATCAACATTTGATTTATTGAACTATAGCTTGATATATTCTTATATGATTAATTTGATCTTTTCTTTATGCAGTAATTGAAATGCTCCAACCATGATCATTTTCTATAGCAATGACATCATTTAGTCACTTCCCTGAATTCATATATTTCAGTTTTGTAAATTTAACAACGCTTTGATATTGAGATATAGTACCAATTTCCGCACATGCAAAATCTTGGTCTGTACTATTTACAATAATATGACAAATGTATCTTGTTATTTTGATTTGAGTAATAGTTGGAAAGTATGTAAGAAAAGGGAGTGATATTTTGTAATGTTAATTATCCCAATTTTGCATACTTACTAAATCTAATTCAGAATTTCTTTTATCGTCAGTATAAATAGTTCATCCTCATTGGCGTAATTTATAATCTTGAGAGAATTTTTTTCAAGTAACTACAAGATTTACGATTGGTGCATCCTCGTTTCCACTAACATTTTTACCAAAAACTGGTCATAGTACTGATTCCATTGTTGTAGTGATGCTTCTAGAGAGCATAGAGTCTCATGAACTATCCAAAATCATATTCGAAATAATATTTTCTGGGTTTGTAAGTTTTCATAGTGAAGCGTAGAATTCTTGTGTGACGAGTTCATCAGGAAGGTATTTCCCATTAAATGCATCTACGAAAATTAATTCATATTTTTTTCAAGAAGCAATTGCTTGATTAACAAAATATCTTGCAGATTCTGGATAAAACGTAACTTTATCAGATAATTTTTTTTCTAAAAAATGTTCTTCTGCAATTCGTTTTACAGAAGGATCGATATCAATAGCATCAATTTTTTCAACATAAGGTAGTGATGAAATTTCATTTGGATATGTAAATCAGGCCGTTCAAAGCACTAGAACGTTTTTTGGTTGAATAGTTTTTGTAAGATTTACTGCTTCTCTAATATATCAGAACGGACTTTCTTTTGTCCTAGTAAAAATTGCAGAAGCATATGCGGCGTTTGTATGAAAAACTTTTCAAGGCTCTCAATCTAGCGATATATCTCTTACAACAATTTCTTGGTATGCGCTATCAAATACAAAGTTTCATTCTTGATTATTTTGATACATTGTAAAGTACATAGTTGATGCTATTGCGGTTACTCACAATGCTATATATCACCATTTTTTCTTATACAACATCAAACTAAGACATGCTGTTATCATCATAATAATGACTACGATTTTACTTGTTTGAAATACTCCAAATTCCTGAAAAAGAAATATACTTGTTCACACACTTCAAATAAATGATCATACTGTTGATCGAAATAACATACTTCAAGCAGCTCTTCATTTTGAATCAATTGATGTCATTTCTGTAAGAAGAGGAATGGTTTGTGATGCAATACACACTGGTAGGAAAAAGAGTATGATAGCGGTTATGAAGAGTGTTCAAATATATGATCATGTAGCAGTAAGAAACCACTCTAAAATAGGTTGATGCATTGAAAATGTTATGATAGCATAATACAATCAACTGAAAAGGAGATATCAAAATAATAATAAGGGTAAACGCTCTTTTTTGTAGCGAGAAGCCATCACTCAACCAATATAATATCATGTACTCAACGCCATAAGGATTATACCAATATAGATTGATGTTAGGATAATACTACTTCATACAATTGGTACTGCAGCTCTCATACTTATAATTTGTACGGCAAGCGTAGTAAATCACTCGAGTAGTCAGATTATTATAAGAAAATTCATTGTTCTTTTGATTATTAAATAGTATTTAGTGTACTATTGATTGAAAAGATTACAAGAATAGATACCATAGCGAGCATGTATAAACGTATGCAACTAGATGAATTATTAACTGTTCAAACTTGATTTTTTGATCGTTTGCGTGAACTTCAAGCAAAAGAATGACATCAATCATTTTTGAGTTTTTTGAAGACACTTACAAGAGAGTGTAACCGTACGTATTTTTTTCAAAAAAATAAACCATATATCAGAATATATAACGATAACGATACTATCCGTATAGTCGATGAAACAGAAAAAATTGATGTATTATTGACACCAGAATTGACACAGCGTTTCCATAATATCTTAAAAGATACATGAACAATGAAATGAATTTCATCTAATCAATCAATATTAGAATGATTACTGGAAGAATACCGTCAATGAAATTTAAAAACTATAGCAGGAAAACCATATCTAGTATATGATATTGAAACCACATTTGGAGAATGAAAAGGTCAATATTTTGAAATGTCATACGATATATCATCAAGTGATAATCATGAAAGTGAATTGTTGTACACATACGTTGACCGTACTAATATGAAAGAACTGGCTGATCGTTTATTGGCTTATGATTGATGGATTATTTGATATAACAATATATGATTTGATAATCCTGTATTACTAAAAAATTGTGGTTACACGCAAGAACAAATTGAAACACTCAATAAAAAAAGTATAGATCCATTTCTCGTTATCCATAAGCTTACATGAAGAAGAATGAGTCTTAACAATCTTGCTTCTGCATTAATATGATCATGAAAAACACTCTCTTCATGAGCAGAATGAGAAGAATTATTGAAACAATATAAAGAAACATGAAACGCTAGACTCCTTACTAAAGTAAAAGATTATTGTAAAAATGATGTAGAGATTACATTGTGAGTAATGCTATATCTTCTCTCGTATAAAAAATTACAATTTGATTGAAAGACTCATAACATAGATGATGAAATGCTTCGTACTTTATGATGATGGACAAAAGAACAAGAAGAATGAAAATGAGATGATCTCTTTAGTTAGATTATATGGTAAAGTATATATGGAGAAAGATTTTAACTACAAGGATGAACTTATACGTTGTTATTCAGATCAAGCTGAGCATTTTCATAATACAAGAAAAAAATTTCGACCAGAGGTTGATTTTATGAATAATGAATTACAAGAATATATTGCTCAATCAAATTGAGATCAAATTTCACTTGTGGATTTGGGATGCTGATCTGGTAGATTATCAGAAATTTTAACTCTTTGAAACCAAGTACACTATACTTGAGTTGATAACGCTCCTTGAATGATTGATGTTGCAAAACAACAATATACATGATCACACTTCATTTGTGATGATATGATTAACTTTGCTAACGAAAGTAAGCAGGAATCCATTGATTTTTTGATTGCTTTAGCATCAATTCAACATCTCCAATGAGTAGAAAAACAACAAGAAGTATTATTGTGAATATATAAATCACTAAAACGATGATGAAAAGTTGTTTTGGTAAATCGATCTTTTTCTAAACGATTTGTATGAAAATACTGGAAAAATATTATGGAAGCTTCTCGAAGAAGTGTTATAAAAGATGAATGGTCATGGAATGACTTACTTATTGATCGAAAAGACAAATCATATCATACCAATGAAACATCATATAAAAGAATGTATCATATTTATACCTTACATGAACTAAAAAAACTTTGTCAATTAACAGGTTTCGTAATTGAAAAATCCTGATATATTTACCAGGATTGATCGTTTTGAAGTGATTGGAAGAAGTCTAGAAATAGTGTTCTTGTCCTTAAGAAGGGAATACAATAGTTTTTGATCAAACATTTCATGCTGTATCAGAAATATTATAAGAAATACCATCCAATGAATCTGTACTAAATACAGCTATATTTCATTGTAATTGCGTAAGTACAGTTTCTCATTTGTTAATACTTCATGATGCAATTGTTGATTCATCATCAGCAAAAAGAAGAACAACATCAAATCATCATGCACTATTTTTTGTTACTTTAACTTTATTTTTTATTAAATAAGGAGCGTTTGTATCTTGATCAATAAGTTTAATGTTTACCGTTTTACTATCAGAGTATCATTTTTCATCTACAACAATTACTTTAAGAGGATAGGTTCCAGCAGGAATTTCATCAGGAATTCTAACAGTGGTTATATCTACAAGATTTCATGTCTTATTATAATTGAACGATTTAAGTTCAATGTTTCATAAGAATAATTGTAATGAAGTTATTTTGAAAGGAGATTTTGTTTGATGTCGGAGAGAAAACTCTCTTGTAACAGCTTGTCACTGAGTAGGTTGCATAATAGTTATTGCAATCTCTCATAACTCCTTAATGATATTTCTTTCTTCACAATTACCGGTTACATTTTGCATAAATACAGGACGTCATGTAGCAGCAGCATATTGATTTGCTCATGATGTATTCCACCATTGCATAATATTTGCTTGATCACGTTTGTCTGGAAGTATTGATTCTGGACGCACTACATATGCGTTTTTGATGTCTCATGCTGGAGTTAAGTCAGTTGGTAGTTTGTTACATAGTGAATCTACCTTTATACTCCAAACATTATTATCTACTTCAGTTGGAAGTGAATTTATATATCACAATGCTCTTTGAGTAAAGTCTAGAGGTGTTTGTGCACTAGCTAGTTTTCATGTTAACTTAGATACAGCAACAGATTTCACTTCCATTTCAGAAGGCTGTTGATCTTGTATATATGAAGATTCCTCAAGTTTTTTAACAAAAGACTTCCATACTGGACTATTTAACCATCATCAGAATGCATCTTTTCTTAAAGAGCTTCAGTCAGTATTTCATGCCCAGTTTATTATTACTTTATTTGGTGTATAATTTACTAACCATCAATCTCTAGGAAGTTTTTCTGTTCATTTTACAACATTTGTAGTTCAACTCTTTGTTGCAAAAGTTATTCATGGAAATGACAATGTATCAACCCAACCTGTTGGGAAGTTATTTTTATTTGAAAGTATTGACCATAATAAGTATGACACTCATGCTGGTATCTTTTGTTGTTCTAGTTGTACTTGTTTCTTATAGAGAATACTTGAATCAGATCATCTTATTTCTAAGATTGGATTTACTACAGCAGGTTTTCCCATTGCGCTAAGATGGGTATATGCTTTTCATAGTTCTAACATTGTCATTTCTCAAGCACCAATAGATAGTGGGTATCAATAGATTTCTCTATCCATTGTTAACGATCTAACTCATAGATCTCGCAAGAAGTTTTTAAATGGATTTTCTCATCAAATAGCTAAGAACATTTTAATTGCAGGAATATTTCTACTTCATGCAAGAGCTCTTTTTAATGATGTCAATCAGTTATAATTCCCATCTGCATTTTCTGGAGTGTTGTTTGCTATCGTAAATTTGATATCATAAATTGGGCTCTCAGTTGTTAATGCTAGTTTCATAAATCAAAGAGCATAGACGAATGGTTTAATTGCAGATCAAGGTTGTCTTTTCGCCTGGATTATATCAACTTGTCCATCTATTTCTTCATTGTAATAATCTTTTGATCAAACATATGCTAATACATCACCATCTTGACTGTCTAAGTATAAGAGAGATGCATTTCATGCCTCATATGAA
>CALLUT010000181.1 GCA_938010495.1 Candidatus Absconditabacterales bacterium | reverse complement strand
AAACTATGCTAGAAAGTACATTAAGTTGTACTTTTTTTCATACTACTTTTGGTAAAATATAGAACTCCTCTATTTGCTGGATAACCATAAACCATCCAAATACTATAAATGCTTTGAAAAGTGATCATGTTAATAATCACGTTGCTATAACTAAACTTATTCATCAGACAAAGGTTCAAACGGTTGGCACCAAGGTCATTAATGCCGCTCATCAAGCGATTGGGAGAGCATATGGTGTTTGGACAAACAATAATCATATATAGTAGAGACATCAAATTATAATAACGAGAATCAATAATCATTTTACATAACTATACACTGTTTCCTTAATTACCGTTAATGTGTCTGCTTTTGTTTTTGGGAGTAAAATCTCAAACATGACTCATAGTTGTTTGCGATATAGTATCGTTAATATACTATATACTAGGACAAGAACTGTGTTTAAGAGTCATCAAAGAGTAGATCCAATAAAAGAGTTAAATGAAGTAAATGAAAATGATTCACCCAATTTTACAGGTATTGATTCCAACATTGTTTGTGATACAAAAGAAAACTTTTCTAAGTACTCAATAAGTCATTCATATGATGAAAGTAACGCTTCCTTAATATCTAGCCAATTTTCACCAAGATAGGATCATAATATTGTAACAGTGAGTCCTATCAAAATAGTAGATAAGATCAATAACACTACTGAAAAGATGTTTTTATACTTTCCAACGTGAAATTTGTGTGCAACTTTTTCTCCTACTCACATAAAGAAAAATCAAAAAAATAATCATAACACCAATGGTATTAGAAACCCTTTCCCAAACCATAAAATTATGATTCAAGCAATAAGTATTAAGAGAGATTCCAAGGTCTTTTTCATTATTAGACTATAGTATTTATAAGATGATCTACAAGACTTGTTGCATAGGATCATACCGGTAAATTAAAACAAATATGTATGTCTTTTCACTCTCGTTTATAAGAAAAATCACTAGGTTTTACATAGAGTTTTCTTCTTCTTCATCGGATTCAAAAGTTTTTTAATCATGGCGTAAATTCTTCAAAACGACTTTTTTTGAGAATTTCTTTTTCACTTTTTCACGCCTCAGAATCTTGTTCTGGAAGTTGTAATTTCCATCAAATTACTGGTCACGTTGGTATTCAATCTTCAAGTATCGCTCATGATAAAACTTGTGTATATTCATTTCAACGTGAGTAAAGATACTCATTAAACCAATGACTTGCATATGCTTGTAGCGCAAATGTTTGTTGGTAAGAATCTTGTTGTGTTTTATTGTATTCTTCAAGTATCTGTACTGCTCTTTTGTAGTTTCTTTGTTGTTTTCAAAATCTTTGTTTTCAGTACGTGTTTGGGAATCATTTTTTTTGAATTTTTATAAGTGTCTTAGTTATCTGTTCTTTTTCTTCTGGAAGGATTCTTCTCGCTCAACGAAGTCGTATTGAAAAGGTGTTGTTAGTGTGTGATCAAACACGAAGTTGTTCTGATCAATATGTAGTTTCTAGTATGTTTCAGATGCTATTCAGATATTGGAGTAAGTTGTCTTTAGATCATGCCTTTTCAAATATGTCTTTAGAAAAAGAAATCCATTGTGATGTTATTGCTTTTTTGTCTTTGAGTCAGGAAAGTCAGATTTCTTTTCTGGATAATCAAAATTGTTCATGTAATCAATGAACAATATCCATGGTATTTTTGTTTTCTTTTTGAAAATATACGTAAAGATACTCTCCAGTTCCTTCTCAAGGAATAACTAGATGTTCTTTTACGATGAAGTCTCTTGGCTGTTGTTTGATTGTGAAGAGTACCATTGCGTGAAAGTTTTTCAAGTTTCGTGTAAATATGTTGCAAAGTCTATTCATAAGTATCTTCGATGCCAGTCTTCTTCTTGATAATTATCTGTATCAACTCAGTGCTGATATGATTGATGAAATCAAAACTTGTGAGCATTGTGACTCATCCAGTTATAACGATCATCTTTGAGTCATGCTATATCAACCGCTAATCATGATTGATGCTCTGAATGTCATGGTTTTGCACATTTATTTGCTTGTTCACATACTGCAGAATGTTGTAATGCAGCTTGTTCATGATATCCTCTTCGTGTACTTGTTATACTGAGTGGTTCTCCAAATTGTTGCGCATAACTTTCTGCTAGTCACAATAATGGCGCATGAGCTCTAGAACTTATGTAGAACTGTTGGTTAGATAAAATTGTAATTGTTTCAGAGTTATTTAATGAAACAAGGTCTGCAGGTTTATATTCAGGATTCGTATATCAATGATTGTGTGTTACAAATTTCTTGATACTTTCATCAGTGTTATATTCTTTTTCAAAAGCTTTATCTTCAACATATGTTACTAATTGTTCTAGAAGAAATTGTTTTCTTTGAGATAGAGATAATTTATGTTTTTCTAGGTTTTTAACTGTATTATGAAATTCTTTTGCTTTTGGTTCATTTACTAGAAAAAGGTTATCGATCTTCTTAAAGATCGATTCTAAGGCGTATTGTTCTTGAATAGTTGGATAGTATGCAGATCATACGTAACCAATACTGGCTA
>CALLUT010000180.1 GCA_938010495.1 Candidatus Absconditabacterales bacterium | reverse complement strand
CTTCTCAAAAGGATACCCTTGAATCACAAATTCAAGAGGAAAAACGAAAATATATTGAGTATGGTTATGGAAGCGAAGGAGGATGCGTTATACCAATGTCATTCAACTTTATTTCTTTCAAGTTTATTCAGACAGGTTCGGAGTCTTCAATAGATAGTACGAATTACACTGTCTTAGTATCACAAGGTAATGACTATCATTATCATAGTAAGAATAACTGGAGATATCGTAAAGGGTATTTAGATATCAGAGTCAAGTTATTTGATGGGAGGTATGATATCATTGAGACTAGATCTTTTAGAGATGAAAATGGAATACTCTATCTTGGTTTAGATAATTCTCTCTCTGAATTCTATGTTGACAGGTACTATGAAGTTCCGATTACTGATATCTCATTATATGAAAAACCACCTTATTCATGTAAAGATATTAAGAGTATTGAGATAGAAAGCTCAGACACAAAGTGGTTTCAAAAAGTTAATTTCACTTGTAAAGAAAATGAATAAATCTTAACCACCTTTAAAGGAAATGCCTTTAGAGGTGTTTCTGTTTTCTCGAAAAATTATTATTATGTTTTAACATGAAGTTGACATATAATAAAATATGACTATTGTTATTTTTCATCAACAAGATTGCTTTATGAAAATTTTAATTACAACATTATTCTTATTCATTTTTTCTATTTCAAATGCACAGAGAGTTTCACCAATTGTAGTAGAACATCCTCCTCAAACTACCATACGTGGAACTGTAATTATCTTCACTCAGTTTGAAGGTGCTTGTAAGGTTGATATTTCACTCTGTAACGAGCAAATTAGATCTTACTGGAATTTGGAATCATATTTCTATTACAATACTTATGAAATCGAATCTCTTTTAAGGAATGAGTACTTTAATCAACTTTCAAAAGAGACTATTGATGAGGTAAAGAAGACATATCAAGAATCTCTCAATAGAGACTTTATAGCTCTTAGTAATAGAAAAGATTTGATAGAATTAATGGGTTTCAAGATCACAGATCCAGGTAAATCACAACCTGAGTTTAATAGGTTTCTAATTAAAGAACCTTTAAATGAAAATGAGGTTAAGAACTTATTTCTATCTACAAAGTCATATGATAGAAATTGGTATTAGTCAGCCATTCATTGAATTCAATGAGATTCATATGTTGTCAGCAACATATGAATTTCTAGTATTGTTTAAAAATTTATTCTACAATAACTTCTTCACCAAACTGTACTATAGTTTTTATTTCAATATCCATTTCTGTAAGAGCGCTTGCAGTAGCTTTTCGCAGTCCAAGTTGTTCCTCAAATAATTCTTTTGTAAGTGGAGTAGTCACGACCAACGAAATAATTCATTCTGTGCGATCTTCTCAACGTAATAGGTCTAAATTATGAAGATATGTTTGAGTAAATTCATTGCGGAAACTACTTTCCAGTGAGTTGATAAGTGTGATTCGTTGTTGTTCTGATTTTGTGATTTCATTTGTGTCTTTTACAACTGATTGTCGATCAATAATTATTGTATCAATTGATATGTTTTTTTCGTCTAAATACGTGTGTAATTGTTCTTTAAAACGTCATATATCGAATTGCTCATCTGAGTAGAAATCAACAAGTAGAATGCTTGATTCATTTGAGAGTAATTGTGAATCGATGCGAACTACTGGAGGATACAAGATCGAAAGAAATGTATCTATATGGTTATTAATTTTTATTAAAGGATCAAATATAATTGTATTTGAAGCACTTGCTGAAACATATG
The DNA here is from genome assembly GCA_938010495.1 of Candidatus Absconditabacterales bacterium. The sequence goes on along the minus strand of CALLUT010000180.1, from coordinate 5,167 downwards.
GTATTATAGTTAGATCTAAATCTACTGATGTATCTAGTGCTTCAGCAATTGATTGTGATAGCTTAGTTTTATCTTCTACGGTAATAGTTTTTTCCGCTGGTGCCCTTATTGTTACAGAAAGTACTTGATCGTTATAAGTGAAATTTTCAAGAGTAATTCCTGCGTCTATAGTTTTGATGTATTGTTCAGTTGTTGTAGTTATTATCTCTTTTTGATTTATATCATCAATAATTGAAAATAAACTTGTTGCTAGTGGAACGGAGAGTCATACCATTATCGCTAATGAGAAAAACGCAGTAACAATACTGGTTTTCATTTCTTTTTTTTGGTTTGGATAATATCCAAACATATAAAAAATTGCTATTCATGCTATAATAATTGCTACTAGATTTGTAAGGAATAGTATCCAACTTCATCGTCATATAGATCGGTTGAGAAGCCCAATTCATATTCATACAACTGCAAGAGGAGGAACTAGAGATGCTGCCATTGCTACTCATGCCAATCATGCAGCAATTCTTTTGAATCAGAATGCTAGAAATGCTACACATCATGATGCAAAAGCAATTCACAAATCAATAAGTGTTGGTTGAGTTCTCATCAAAATTTCATTTGTAAGCTCTGAGAGAGGAATTATCCATGTAACAATAATTGCTGATATGATACCAATTAATATACTACTAATTAATAATCACATTCATTTCCAAAAAAGTCTTCTATTTCATGTGGTAGTAGCAAATGCAACAGCTTGAATAGGTCTTAAAATTGGAGCAATAAGCATCGCACCAATTACTACAGGTGTAGCATTGATAAGTAATCATAGTGTTGCAATAATTGATGAGAGTATCATTTGACTCCAGTATTCAATACCGGTTTCTACATCTTCAATAATAGTTTTTGCAACCTCGGTTTTTTGCTCTCCTTCGAGATCCCAAATCGCTACTTTATCAAAAATACTATTGTGCTTTTCTTGTTGTTCAAATTCCATGATTAAATTATAAGCTTTAGAAGTTTGTTTTCAAAGAGAATTGACGTAATTTATAGTGTTCTGTTGACATCGTTTTAATAATGTGCTTATTATGCTTTTTTATTAAAACAATCATTGAAATGTAGTATACTTTCCCTATAGTAATTCCTGTTTATAAACCATCTGAAAATATATAATGGCAAATCTAAAACAGATCAAAACAAAGATTAAATCTGTGTGAAATCTTAAGAAGATTACTAGAGCACTAGAAGTAGTATCTACAGTTAAACTTCAAAAAGTTAAGACACAAGCGGATTGACTCAAAGAATATCTTATCGATCTTCTTGCAATTCTTTCACAAGTAAATGATCGCTATTCATTATTTGAAGAAAAAGCAACAACATGAAAATGAAAGGAACTTGTTATTGTTGTTACTTCAGAAAGAGGTTTGTGTTGATGATTAAACTCTAAATTACTAAGAAAAATATATACAGAATATAAAGATAATGATAATGTTGAATTTTTTGTAGTATGAAAAAAATGATTAGAATTTATCAAAAGAATGTGATGAACAATATGTGGTTCGTTATCTATTAGTGATAGGTTTGATGAAAAGGAACTGCTCCCATTATACGCTTTCTTTGATAAAGCTGTTGCTGGTGCTGATTTCTCTTCTGTATCGTTGTTCTTCAACTATTTCAAAAATAGTATGACGCAAACACCAACAAGTATACAACTCTATCCTTTTTCTAAAGAAGATTTTGTATCATTCTTGTCAGAAATTGAAGTTGAATACTCAACAGAAAGTAATCTTTGATGAAAAGATTTACTAGTGGAACCTTGATTAGAATGATTCCTTGTGGAAGCAAGAAGACAAATAAGAAACTACCTTATCTCATCTGCTATTGTGCAAAACAAAGCATGAGAACATGCGGCGCGTATGATTGCTATGAAGAGTGCGAAAGACAATGCTACATCATTTGTGAAAACATTAACACTGACATACAATAAAGCTCGTCAATGAGCTATTACACAAGAAATTTCAGAAATTGTAAGTGCAAAAATTGCAATTGAAGGATAGTCTAATAATAAAGTTTATATTTTTTTCACAAAAGGTTTTTCACAAAAGGAAAGAGGTTCTTCGGAAAGAACCTCTTTTTAGTCTGTAGTTTTCGTTTGAGTAGCAAGGGGGCCTTCTACCTTCGTTTGCCTTTTTTCTTGTTGGAATCGTTAGGCTTTGCTTTATACATTAATTTTTTTCCTACTACTTCTTTGTCTTTAGCATGGCCCAAGGCCTTTAAAGAATTGAATTTAGTAAGGTTTTCTTCATTTAGTGTTACCACTACAGGCTTAAAAGAATGTTTGTTCGAACTCATAAAATTAAAAATTTAAATGTTATTGAATTATTTCACTTACTAGATTAGGTTTTTATATATAAATGTCAAGTATTTTATGTGGGAATATTGGATCGATTTTTATATAGGTATCTTCGTAAGGTATGACTAGCTTTCTTGGATCATAGTGATTTGTTTAATTCTTCAACTATTTCAATTTGTTTTCGAATTCGATTTTCATCAATTTCATTATTGACTCATCTATTTTCCATAAAATCACTAGTCATTTGTGCGATATCAAATAGTTCATTTTTTGAATATTCGTAGCGTTCTCTTACTCTAGCAGAGAGCTCTCTTCTTATTTCTATTTGAGTGTCATTTACTGAAGTTATTGTTTTATGAATAGGATCTTCATATCATTGATATATATGAAAAAGTTCATGATCTATAATATCATCCATGGTTGGTTTTATTTCTCATTCTTTTATATTTTCATGATTTTCTAATATAATACATATTATTTTATCCTCAAATTTTTCTTTTGATTTTTTAAAATTTACTCAAGGATGGACTCAAGCAATTATTCTATTACCAATTATTTCTTGATGCATATATTCTGGATGAACTTTTAAAGCATCTTTCAAAGTTTCAAAATAACATATAATTCAAGGTCATGTAAAATCCATTTTTACTTCACCATCAAATGTTATTTTGTTTGTATCTCATTCTTTAGTTATGAGTTCATTTCGAAATCCTTGTTCCTTTCATTGTCGTTTTTTTACTGTTTTATGAGAGAATTGAGTGCTAGTTAATACCTTTAATAAAAATTGAATCGCTATAACTCTTTCTTTAAAGTTCATTTGCGCAAATTGGTCTTGCAAGTTTAGTTGAAAATTCAATATTGCTATTTCTGGACTCATAGTATAAAATCCAGGAACATCCTCAACTCGATCTCTTAAAGTCTCTATTATTTCCCAATACAAATCATTGGTATTTTTATCAATTTCATCTTCAAGTTTCTTTTTCTCATTGATTGAAAGATCTATAAATTTCTTTTTAGATTTCGTATAATAATATCATGTATGCTTTTCAATTATATATCATGAATTATTCAATGCAATTTGGCTTTCTTCTGCAATATTGTTATTACGTATAATTGTGTTGTAAAAACGTGCCTCAAGTCAATCTTTAAGTCATATGTTATAACGTATGCGTTGAAACCATTGTTGTGAAAAATCATTTATATCAAAATCTTTACTTGAAAAATTTCAATACATATTTCGTTCTAAGGAAGCTCGATTATTTTTGCAAAACTCGGTATGAAATATAGTTTTCCTTACTCAATGTTCATAAGATTTGTTGGAGAGTAGATAAGACAGTAATATTAGACTTTGAAATGATTTATGTGTTATTTGTTTATCAATAGTATATAGTCTTTTAATTATTGGTTTATCCAATGATGATTTATCTAATAATTTTAGTATCGTTTTTTTGAAATACTGTATATCTCGATTTTCTTCTTGTTGTAATCAATAATTCAATAATTTTGTTACTTCTTGTACCGAACTTTTAGTAATTCACTTATTAATAATCTCATCTTTTACTTCTTTTTCAAGAATTTCTTTTTGTAAATGGTCTTCAAATATATTTGTTGAATCGTCTTCATCAAAAAATAATCATTCATTGTAAAATTCTCAAATTGCTATAAGCATTGGGTCCGGTCTTACATCCTTTGTATTCTCATAATATTCTCAAAATCGTTTTTTTGATTTTGGTTCGAATCAATTCATACAAAACTTATAAATAAAAATATGTCAATTGCAATAAAATTGTTTTTATACTATTAAAAGGTATAGTATGATTAATTTATAATTCAAAAAAATACTATAGAAGCTTCAGATCTTATCAAAGCATATTCTCAAGAACCGATTAATAAGAAAATCCTAGAGCAGTATGATTGTACGTTTACTCAATGAAATGCAGTTTGTTGAGATAATATTACCATATATTTAAAATTTTCTAAAGACAAAAAAAGTATTGAAAAATACTCTCATTATTGAGACTCTCAGATGTTTACCGTTGCAGCGGCAAGTATGTTAGCAGAAGAAATAGAATGAAAAGCTATTCAAGAAGTACTGACTCGATGAGCAAATTTCATGAAAGAGCTATGATTAGATGTTTCACCAAGAAGAAAACGCTCAATAGTGAGCGCTTTATTGGCAGTGCACAATGCACTATATAAATTTTTGTGAGAGTCTCGTATTGAAACATATGCCGAAATATTAGAGTACTAGTTTTCTTCACTGTGAAGCCACTTATCTAAATCATCTGCAGTTCTTTCTTCATGATCACTTATCTCTTCTGTAAGTTCTGCAACAGTAGGATGTTTGTGGTTCACATCTTCAATGAGGTGTTCTTGTTTTTCAAGCGTTGATTCATCAACAGAGTGAATTTTTGTTTTTCTTTTGATCCTTGTGTACTTTGTTCTGTTTGCACAGTAATCACTTGTTTTTTGTAGATCCGCATGATCCATTAGGTGTGTCGAATGTTTTTTTGCCATTTCAGGTCGAATATTTTTAGAATTGCTAAACGATATTATTATATGATTGGAGTAGATAAATGTCAAAATCTCAACGTCTTTTTTTATGATGATATTGATACTTGTTCAAAAATAGATACTCTATGTGTTAGTTTATTTTGAATGAGTGATTACTATGTTAAAAATTACAACCCTATGAGTAAGTGTAGAAGAAAAACGTATTATAAATAATGTTTCTTTAGACTTAGAACCTTGAAAAAATTATTGTATCTTAGGAAAAAATTGATCAGGAAAATCATCGTTGGCGTTGACTGTTATGGGGCATCC
>CALLUT010000179.1 GCA_938010495.1 Candidatus Absconditabacterales bacterium | reverse complement strand
GTCCGATTTCATCCAATCAATTTGTACTATTTGGCGCAAGCGTCTCATATACTCCTATAGTTCCCTGACTCCATCACTCTAAGGTGTTGAATGCATTGCTTGGAAGATAATTTAGTCCTGATTCTGCATAATCTATCAGATTCACATTGTACGCCGTCAGATCTCCTTGATTGGTTACGGTGATCTGGAAGATCGCTTCGTCTCCAGGTTTCCATGGACCTGTCCCCACCAATTGCTTGGTAAGTGCAAGATCAAATTCTGCCAAGGTAATCATCGCTGGATCATGATCATCCTCATCTTCTCCTGCCATTCCATTTCCATCTATATCGTTATCTGTTACATACATATCATTTGTCTGATCACTATCTGGTGTACTATCTCCATCAACTACTCCTACCAACACATCTCCGTTTTCATCCGTTGCATCTGCTGCAGCAATTTCTGCTCGATTATACAGATCTCCTGTGAGTTGGTCGCCATTGATCGTAAGCACTACTGGGATCGTCACCTGTGCTCATGGAGCAAGATCTCCTGTATAGGTCATACTCACTTGATCTGATCCACTCATCGCCCATCCATAGGTCGTATTCATTACATCGCTACTTAGGTCAAATCAGGTCATTAGATAGTCTGTTATACTGATATTTGATCCTGTATATGCTCATTGATTATATACAGTAATATCAAACTTCACATCTTGTCCTGCATAGTATGGTCACGCATTATACGTCGTATCCACTACCTTATCCAAGGCAAGATCAAATCCTACTACGGTGATACTCACATCGTTTGATATAATATCACATGCAATCTCTGGTACTCTACCACCAAACGAATTGGTATAGATATCATAGCTTTGATTTCCTGTTGGGGTAAGTTCGATTTCTACTGATTTTCTCTTATCTGTATCAGTTGCCAATATCTCTAGACCTTCAAATCTAAACGCTGTAGCATCAGCCATTGTTGCATTCCAATTTGTCATTCAAGCATCACTTGGATTCCCTGTAAATCATATTGGACAATAGGCTGGTGGTGTTGCTCATACTGCATGATTAGAATAATCACACGGATCCATAGAAATCAGTGACGGATCTGTATCTGAGTATCTAATATTGTTTGCATCTCATGACACACTTGTAAGCTCAAATATACCTTGATAATCTGTACCTGTCCATCTAGATGTCGTAGGTCCTCACGCACCTACTGTTGTTCCATCATCGTTATATGGCAACACATCTATAAACTCTCATTCTGCAAAATCTCCTGTACTATATCATGCATAGGTAAGCTCATACGTAAATGGTGTGTTCGTTGGATACACTTCTTCATCTACTATTTTTCTTACATCATATTTTGCAAGACCATCAAATATTGATACTGTTGCTGTATCTGTAATTAAGATGGTTCTATTTCCATTTTGATCTGATTCACGATCTACAATATCATCATGATCACTATCAATTCTGACAGTATTTGTATAATCACCTCATAGGGCATACAAATCCATCTCTGCCTTATAACGTATTTCACATACACTTTCTCACTCATCTACATCCTGAACTTCTCGAATTATATTTGTTGCTCATGCATAGTTTGCATTGGTAAATGTCTCCACGACGCTTTGATCTGCTCCACACCCACTAACCACTAATGATCACGGAACATACGTCATGTACGGAGGCAAATCATCACGTATAGTAAGTGTGGTTTTTCAGGCTCGGCTACCATAAGCCTGAGGTTTTACAAGATATTCCACCACATCGCCCTGCTTAATATACTGCAAATCTGATGGAATAGTCTCTTTAGATATGTCAACCTTTCATCAAACAACTGTAACGCGATCAGCATACCTATTTTGTCAAATAGCTGTTTCCGTAAATGAAAAGTTAGCTGAATCATTAGGATCGATAGAAGCTGATGAAGCGGTCCAATTATTTTGATTTTCATAAGCATACGAAGCAAAATTTGGCAACTGAGAACCAATTGTAACTGTTGGTAAAACTCTCAAATTGAAATAATAATAATATTGTGAAAATCAATTAGTATTAAATCAACCTGCATGCTTAATTACTTCCGCATTATTATGATCTATAAATAAACGTATTTTGGTGACGTCTGATGATTGTGCAATAGGACAATCAAGAGTTCCCCATCATCCATTCTCACACTCCTTATAGTCAACCCGGTCGCTTACATCATATTGTCAATCGTTATTTACATCATCTTCACAAGTCGTTGATCTCAATCAAGAAATTCATGGCTCGTTTGATATATCACTATATTGAAGAGTAAATCCACTAAATATATCAGCATAAAGCGACTCTTTTCCATTATAGTAAGGATTTTCGTTACGTCGCGCACCTTTATTATATGAAGCCAATTGTGGAAATGGTGTTTGCATTATTCATTCAAACGCAAAACTTGAAGTATCAATTTTATCACACACTCATGCAAATCATTCTTGTTTAAAGAGATATGTTAATGCAATATTTGTAGGAATAATCTCTCATGGGGCAGCTTGTTTTGTTCAATTCTTGTCAAAGAAAGTACCTGGTTGTCACCAAAAAGATTTACTTGCAATTTTTGGTCATGTTGGTCTCGGAGGTATAGGATAATCAATTAAATTGTTTGACTGATTTTCTCAAGGAGTAGTTCATGATGTACAATTGTAGTTATTATCACCATTGATACTCATAGGCTCAGCATCACATCCAAATACTGTTCACGCGCTGTCAGTAAATTCTACAGTATTATTTAGATCAAGTTGGTTTGACGTATTGAGTCCTGTTGCTCTACCGGCAGCAATATCAGCATTTGATATCCAAAATCATATATCGAAAACAAAGAGATTTCATCACCCTTCTGGCGAGCTCACATCTACTCATGTGACATCTATCACAAAAGGCGTATCAGTGAGTGTTCAGACAGCAGGACAAGAGATATTTCCATTTCCATCTACGTTTTCACAACTATACAATTGAGAGTTGTTGGTATTACCATCCAAATACTCAAAATCATCCAAAATATAAAAGTCAGCGAATCATCAATTATTTGCGGTCATCATACTACCTGGAGCATATTTCGCTGTGACACGGTAGATCATCACAATTCATTCATTAGTTGTCTCTCATGATGGATCCACTACCCCATATTCTGGTAAATAAATTACTGTTCCATCTTCTGGATCATACGCAGGTGGTTTCAATTGTTTTGTAAGATCAATTCTAAAATTTGCTGTCGTAATTGTCGTCGCGTTGTTCATAATTTGCGGTTCGTTACTACATGTAGACCGAGCATCTGTTATTTTCGCTTCTACTAATGTATCATTACCAGCAACAGGCATTACTCTTGCTTGCGGGTACAACAATATCGTCGTTCATTCATAAAAATCTCACACATAACAAGTTAAAGTTAGTCCATCATTAGATATTTTTGAGTCATATGATGCTCATTGAGCAGTTCCTATACATCACGATGGTATTGCTTCCCACATTTGGAGTGCATTTCCATTTTCATCTGTATCAAGCTCTATTTGAAGTCATACACCAGTTCCATCTCGATCGTTTACTGCAGCTTCTACTTGATAGGTGATGATATCATTGAGTCTCACTACTCCATTATTTTCACAACTATCAAATCATTCGTTTCCATTTCCTCATTCGTTGATACCGTTTCACATAACTCAGCTTGTACCTGTATACATATTGTTTGCTGCATCAGCTCAGGCCTCTCATCGAGTGAGACCACTACAATCTGCACTTACTCATTCAGCAACTCAATCAAACTCTGCAGTCCCATCTTTATATACACTTATCCCTGCCTTGATACTTGCTGGGTATAGACACATATCTGTCACGATATGGATGTCATCTTCGTCTGTATTATTGTTTGGATTGATATCTTCTGTGCTTGTCGTGATTTGTATATTGTTTGCTATCACATCTCCTCCATCTCCATTTACCACACAACTCACCGTAAAACTATTGGTCTCTCCAGGAGCTAAGTCTCCTACGTTAAAAGTCGTCGGTCCAGTCACCGCACACTGTGCTCATGGCATATCTGTAATCATCACATCTTCTGCTGTCACGTTTCCTCCATTTCCATAGGTCACATCCCATACGACCGTATCTCCATCCATTGCATTACTTGTTCTTGCGTCTTTGGTTACTCGGACGTCTGCTCATGGCATATCTGACAATACTTGTACCGTCACATCGTTTGAAATAATATTGTGATCAATCTCTGGTACTCTCCCACCAAACGAATTGGTATACACATCTGCATGGGCATTGCCTGTCGGTGTCAGTTCTAGTTCCACAAATCTTCTCGGAGTCGCTTCTGGAAACGCTGCTGACTCAAAATATAGTGCTGTAATATTTGGTAAGACCGTACTTGGGTCTCCACTACATGGCACTGATGTCCAGGTAATTGATCCAGCTCAGGTATTATTTGCTGTGCTAGGAGAGTTTGTATTTGGTTCCATACTGATCGTGCTAGGATCTGCATCGGTGACGAAACAGTTCATCTCACCGTTTGGCATATCAAGATTGGTCAGGTCAAATGATCCTGCATAATCTGTACCTGCCAGTCCATCTAAGGCAGTATGTCTACAGCTAGTAGGTCCTGAGGTAGGAGTCTGAGATCCATCACATACTCACTGACCAGCTCATCCATCACCGTTATACGGCAACACATCTATAAATCTCCCTATCCCATAATCACCAGGACCTAAATTTGCATAACTAAGATCAAAGGTGAATGGCGTATTCAAGGGATATGTCTCTTGATCTACGTGTTTTACTACATCAAATGCCGCTACTCAGGCTAGAATAGATACGGTAGATGCAGCTTTGATATCTATGGTCTCATTACCGTCTTTATCTACTTCATGATCTACAATATCTGCATGATCAGAGTCTATCGTCACGACATTGGTATAGTCTCCATCTACCTCAAACCAATCTACTTGTGCTTGATACGAGATTTCACAAATACTTTCTCATGCATCTACATCAGATATCTCTCGAACAACATCTGCTCCATCTACTCAAGGGTTACTACTAGTTTCTGTCACGACTTGTCCATCACCACAGTTGCTGGCTACCATACTTCATCCCACGTAGCTCATCCCCGCTGGGATATCATCGGTGAGCGTGATCGTCGTAGGTCCAGTCCATGCTCAGTTTACTGATGGTCTGATCACATAGTCTACGATGTCTCCAGCTTCTACAATACTGAGATTACTTGGTATGGTTTCTTTTGCTATTCATACTTTTGCTCAGATCACTTCGACGCGGTCTGCTAAATAGGCTGTAAATGAATAATCATTTGTGTTATCTATATCGTATGTTCAAGTCAAAAAAGCTGTAAAAGCAAAATCTGAACCGTATCGAATATCATTTCGCCATGTATTCCCACTAAACGTAGTTTTATAATCTAAGAAATTGGGTAACAACTCTCAGACAACAACAGTTTCTTTTACTTCTAAATTAAAATGAACTATAATGGCAGAGTATACCTTATCTGCAAAATCTATATTAACATTATCATGGTCAATTTTTGTAACTAAACGAATTTTTGTTACACTTGATTCTCATCCTGGCAAAAATACTGGATCCGTTACCCAATCATTATTTGATCAAGCATTAATATTCACTATTCAATCTCAATCTACATCATCATCACAAGTAGCGAATGCTTGCATACAAGTATCAAACTCTTTTCCAGAAAAACTACTACAATTTACATCTCAATTGGGATTATTAACAGTATGATCAACATCAGAATATTGTATCTCAAATTTCTCGTGATATAATTCTGGATCATAATGAAAATTAACAGAATCAAAAATCATATAAGGATTTCCATTAAAGCTAGTAAGATTCAGAGCATTAGAATAACCATAAACATCATTTGTAGCTTCCCAAGAAGGAAATAATCATCTAAAAATAAATCTATCAGTATCAATTTTATCACACGAAATATCAATTGAATCAACCTCTCCTGACGAATCAATCTTACGTGAATGCCAAATATTAGCTTGCACCGTAGATCATTTCGCTGCTTTACGAGATCATGTTTTTGGAGCAGCTCAGTTAAAAAGTCACCAAAAAGTTTTTCTTGCTTGAAAATATCAGCCTGTACTCTCTTCAAAAAGCTTATACTCCCAAAAATTATCCACAATCGGCTCACCAGCTCCTCCATAATTTTGTACTGGAGTTGGATCATTCGAAATCGGCTGAGATCATACTCCCGTCCAAAATGCTCAGGTGAAATATACGGTATTTTTTGTATCCAATCCATCTCATCCTGCTGCGGTTATATCAGTGTTTGGCACCCAGACATCTACTCGGATCGTAAACATATCTGTTCATCCATTTGGGAGTTGGACATCTACATTATCTATATCTATCGTGATAGGATTGTTGTACAATGCTGTCCCTATAGCAGGACAAGTCACCGTACCATTTCCATCATTGGATCCACATCCTGCTAGCTGAGCTCCATTGGTCGCTAGATCAAAATCCTCAAAACTATCTCGCAAGGTAAAACTTTCTGTTGGTCATGTTCCTTCTGCAAAACTAGATCATTTGCTATACTCTGCTCTGATATGATATCTAATCACTGCTCATTGGTTAGTCGTAGCTCCAGATGGATCTACTACATTGTAAGTAGGCACATAAATCGGGAGCATCACTCCAGGATTTGCCGCATCTGGTATCTCATATGGTGGTTCTGGATGCTTGATCAGATTTACAGCAAAATTTGTTGTCACTATCGTATCCTCACTCTCATCTGTATCTGTGCCTGGTGAATTACTCATCTGTCCATCCACGCTTGCATTTACCACTGTTCCGTTTTGGTTCCATGGTGTTGTTTGTGCTTGTGGGTAGATCTCTATCTTTTTTCATTCATGATGATCTCATGCGTTACAAATTATGGTCTGCCCGTCTGCTGAAATGCTAGACTGTGGCGCATATGCTGTCCCATCTGCTCTATTTCCGATCAGACATTCCTCTGGTAGGGCGATCCAGGTCTGGAGTGGATTTCCACTTGTGTTGGTTGGATCTAATTCTATCGTCATTGTCACATCCTCTGCATCATCATCATTGATCGCTGCATCTACTTGGTAGATGATCACATCATTTGCTCTCACGATACCATTGATATCATCTTGATCCGTACCAGCGTTTTGACCGGTATTTGGGTCAAACGTTGTACCATTGAATCATGGAGTCCCATCTAGATAGACTGAGATATTGGTAGATATGGTGGCATCTACTACTGGGGATGCAGCATGTGCTACAGATCCACTCGTACTGATATCAACAGCATCAAATCAGTCATAGTCACTAGATCCTAGTCATCAGACAAAACTCGACCCAAAGGTCTGAATCATCAGCATCATAATAGCTGTCATCCTGGCAGCAATACTCAAGTAAGAAGAAATTTTCATGTGTTTTTGTTGTAACAATTAAAAAGAGGCAATTGGTACAACTGTAATCAGACAACAAAAAAACAGCAAATTTTTGCTGTTGTTGGAGGCGGTTGAGGATGACATTTTATTGGGATGTGATTTGGTGGGTATTTATCCCCCCTGTCCTTCGGACATCCCCCCTTTTTAAGGGAGGGACGCGTTATATGTGTTTTGATCCCCCCTTCGCTTCGCTCTTCCCCCCTTTTTAAGGGGGGGGGCTTGCTGGGTAAGTATATTATTGCATTCATATTCCCATCTTCTAGAAGCAACCAACCGTCGCTCCCCCTTACAAAGGGGGACCGCAGGGGGATTGCGATAACCATAGGTAGTGTTTTGATCCCCCCTGTCCTTTGTACATCCCCCGACTTTCTTTTGGCAAGGGAGGGACTTGCTATGTGTTTTGATTCCCCCTTCGCTTCGCTCTTCCCCCCTTTGTAAGGGGGGACTTGCTGGGTGGGTATGTCGCAATCCTGAGCAACTACAACTTATAGAAGCAACCAATCGTCGCTCCCCCTTGTAAAGGGGGACCGTAGGGGGATTGCGATAGCCACACGATAGATCTTGAGTCTCGTATCTCGTTTCTCGTATCTCGTATCTCGTCTCTCGTTTCTTGCCTCTTGTTTCTTGTTTCTTGCCTCTTGTTTCTTGTTTCTTGCCTCTTGTTTCTTGTTTCTTGTTTCTTGTTTCTACTTTCTCCCCCATTGCGTGATATACTTCCCCATCATATCATACTCTAGATTGACTCCTGATCATATCTGCAGCGCACCCAGATTGGTGATCTGCTGCGTGATAGGGATAAGCCATACACTACATCAGCCGCTTTTTACGTCTACTACCGTGAGACTCACACCGTTGATCACGATACTTCATTTGGGTATGATCAATGGATCAAAACGCTC
>CALLUT010000178.1 GCA_938010495.1 Candidatus Absconditabacterales bacterium | reverse complement strand
ATGCTTTGGATCAGGGCGATACAAGTATACATCAGCTACCTCAAGCTCGTTAAATGCTAACATTTCAAATAATTCTTGAGATGGATTTACTCATTTATCATCAAAACTTACTTTTGTGATTGTTCATGCAGTAATCCCTTCTTCTATTAAAGTCATTGCATTTCACTGAGGGATTCAGTCTCAATGGTTCCTTGCATATTTTTCTCTCGTCAAAGATCTTAAGTTAATTCTAGCAGTTTTAGAACAATAACTAATTCATGCTGATTCTGGAGGTGCACTCCTAACCCTTGAGATATCTAGTCCCAATTGGATTGGTCATTGTGTATCAGGATCTATTTCAATGATTTCTGCCGATCAATGAGTTGGGGCTATTGGTTTTTCTATTTTATAATGAGTGGGATATACTGGTTCTGGGATTGGATCAAAGAAATATGAAACAGAAAATGCTACTGTAAATATACAGATAGCAAGCATGTATAATCAATGAAACATACTTATTTTTTTAGCAGTCACTATTTTGACTAAGGATACTAAAAGCGCAAATACAATAGCGATTAGTAACCAAAAACTTCATCAAATATCAATCATACTATTAGTATATCCATAATGAAGATCTTTAAGAAAAAAATCACTCAATACATACTATTTTATGATGACTTTTTAAGAATTACTGATGATTTTTGGCTTTACCAATCAAATTTTTCAATTCAGTAGTGATCACGCATCATGTCAATTAATCATTCCATTCATTCTCATGTTCATGCACTTACAAATGTAACTGAAGTATATGCATATTTTTCTGCAAGCAAGAGTAATTCTTTCTTTTTTTCTTCTGGATTGTCAAACATATCTATTTTATTAAAAACGAGTACTCTAGGCTGTTCTGCTCATATTTGGGCAAGTATTTCATCAACTACTTGAATTTTATCTTCAACAAGGGGATCAGATGCATCATTTATGTGAAACAGTAAGTTTGCTTCAACACTATCTTCCAACGTAGACATAAATGCTTGAATAAGTGATGGTGGCAAATCTCTAATAAATCATATTGTGTCATTTATCAATACTGTTGTTCATTTTCAAGAACTTGAAGGAAAATACAATTGACCAACATCAGTTCAAAGTGTTGCAAAGAGTTTATCTTCAACTAACACTCACTTATTTGTTAACGAGTTCATAACAGTTGATTTTCAAGCATTAGTATATCAAACTAAACCAACCGTTGGAAGATTTTTTCTTAATCTAGATTCTCTATGCACTGATCTTACAGACTCGTATTGTTTAAGTTCTTTTTCAATTTGTTTTTTTCTTGTAGCCAAATGTCTACGCATAATTTCTGTATTTGTTTCTCATATTCCAGAAGTTCATATTCATCCTCATTGACGAGACAACTCCATACCCATACCATAAATACGAGGTCACATATGCTTAATAGCGGCCATTTCAATTTGCAATCTTGCTTCTGTTGAAGATGCATGACGATCAAATATTTTTAAGATAAGATCTACTCTATCTCGAGCTTGCAGTCAATGTGGTCTTAGTATCTCATTGATATTATATAATTGTTTTGATTTCAAAATATTACCAATAACCAAGGTTCAAGCGTTCATTGATTCCATCATAATTATAATTTCTTCAAGCTTACCTGATCATACATAAGTACCATAATCTGGTTTGATTTTTTGTTGAACAACTTCGACAACAGTAAGTCATCAATACGTTTGCACCAATTGATCTAGCTCTTCAAGTCTTTGTCTTATCAGTTCATTATCTGTACGTTTTGGCATTACTTCCAAAAGTACAATATTATTTGGATTATATCACATGTACGTATAGTAATAATGTTACTGTTTATGTATAGGGATTGTAGCACTTAATGTTCAATTGTGTTGTAATCAATTATTGTCATCCAACGCATTTCTCAATGTAGATCTCCAATTTAATTGTATAGTACGTTCCAAAGCTTTAAATGAAATTCAAATAGTATTATCAGAAGCAAGAATTTTTGTTATATCAGGAGTAACCCCATCAGTTAGCATAACCAATGCTATTCAACTAGAAAAATACATAGTAGATTTTTCCATAGTCTTTTTTCAAGTATAGTTTACAGGAACAAAATACCATATTGTATACTGTTGATTTTTGGGAGTATCATTACTCTCTAGTTGTTTCATATAATACAATGCTGAATTTAATTCAGAACTATAATCTTTATGTAAATTCCATGATAATGATGTCACCATTTGCACAGAAGCAAAATTCATTATTTTTGGTAATACTCAAGGATTTTGACGTCCTTTTGAAAAAGTAGTTCATAGTTTCAAACTACGAGCAGAATGATTAAGCGTGTCTCTTGTGGTTTCTCAATCATGTGTTTTATTTGTTTTAATTTGTACTTCTTCAGCATCCAGAATTTTAAACCATGCATTTGTTTCTCGTTGTTGAAATTCAATTTTTTTATTTTCAACATCAGCAGCAAACAATAATCTTGTATCAGCAGAAAATCTATTATGGTTAGTAAATATTCATCATCAAAAAATTGGATCTTTTCTTCACCCAATTCATGAAACACTTTGTTGATTGTGTGATGAAAAGATATTTCACTTTACAGCCTGTGCGAAAGTCTCATTAGAAAAAAGAGACAATAGTAAAAATAAGACAATTGGCTTTATGGGGGGTTTTTTAAGTTTTTCAGGAATTAATTCGTTCAAAGATACTCTATTCATAACACAATTTTATTAGAAATAATATGATTCTCATTTAGTGCTTGGAATAATCACTTCCTTAGTGAGTTTTCTATCCAAAAGTTCATTTTTGAATATAATTTGTCTTGAAAGTTCTCAGTGAACAAGGCAAGTTGCCTTTGGTTTAACTTCTTCAACCAGGTGCAATAAATCTGATTGCGCAGCATGTGATGAAAAAGATTTACAAATGAATATATCACATTTAACCTCTCTGATTATTCAGTTTCTGGTAAAATTACCTGTTTTGACGATCTGTTCTCCGACTGTTGCTGATGCCTGATATCATGTAATTACAAGCAATGAATTTGGATCAAGTAATATATCCATATATTGTTCAACAGCTCATCACGTCATCATTCCACTTGATGTTATCACAATTGCTTTTTTTCATAATCTACTCATTTTATCTTCTGGTTTTCATTCTGCCCAATGTATTAGTTTATTCTTCTTTAAATCTTTATATTCTTCACTTTTAGAAAATAATTCTGTAAATTTTTTAGAGGTATGTCCATCACAAACCACTCATCATTGAGGTGGCATAAATGTTCATTCTTCATGTTTCTGAACAAATAATTGTTGAAACGTTTGGCTTCTGTTGTTTGCAAATACCGGGATTAGCACATGTCATTTGGTTTCTTCTATTTTATTCATTAATGCTTTTGTTTCTTTTTCTCTATCAGCATGTTCACGATCTCAATACGTTGTCTCAATAATCATTCTTGCAGGATTTTTTATTCATAATTTATTAGTAAGCGATGGAGCACCAAGATATAGGGGATCTTTAAATCTTCAAAGATCACCGGTAAATCGCGTAGCTCCAAATAATTTATCTTTTATTAGCACCTGACTCGATCATAAAATATGTCAGGCAGGTATCAATTCAACTTGAACCTTGTTATCATCTCATGATACAACAGTTATAGGTTTATGAAAATCTAATGGCTTCAGAAGGTCTAGTGTTTTCATAAGATGTTCTTTTGTATATGCTTTTCAATTGTCTTCAACAATGTATTGATCAATATCTCCTACACAAGTTATTTTATGAGTTTTTAAGTCAAATTTACATGCATTTAGTATTTGTTCTGGGTCCTTATTATCAATAAATTTATTTTCTATATTTTTATTTCAAAATATTTTTACAATAGCCTCATCTACTGTTGTTTCATAAATATATTTTTTAGATTCTATTTCTCTTGAATGATCATTCACGAATTTCCATTTTTTTCTTAGATCTTTCTTTAAAGCAGAAAGATTAACTTCTAACTGTGCATCTCAATGTCTATTCATAATCGTAAAAGCATCTCTCAATGCAATTTTTGCTCATTCAATCGTTACTTTTGTTCAATATATTGGTCACTCATATCATTCTTTTACTAAGACTGGAACGCTTCATATATGATCTAAATGACTATGTGAAAGAAACAGAATGTTTGGTTTTTCAGAAATTCATGTTGTCATATTCTCTAGTCAATTCATTCATTTTCATTGAAATATTCAGCAATCCATTCATATACGAAATGGCTTTTTATCTACATAAGATGTATATACATGACATGATCATGTCACTCTTCAATCAACTGCTCAAAATGATTTCATATGCGCAGTTCAATTTCATGACTTACTAACTTTCATAGCGTGATTATAAACTAAAGCAAAAAATACAATAAATTTACAATAAACTTATTGGATATTATGTCAATAGATTAAAATACTATTTACTCCTTGTCCATACCCAAAACGTGCCTAATTTTCTTTTCCGTGTGCTCAACAGCATCAACATATTCCATTACTATATCTCACTCATCTCTATCTCATTCTGCCAAGAAAGTTATTTCTCAAATATTTAGCAAACTTTGCATAAATCAATGTTTACTTAGCGAAATTGTTTTTATTTTGTCAGAATGAATTTTTTCTACGTCTCTTGAAAGTATTCAAGCTTGGTTATATTTAATAACTTCTCTTGGTGTTACAATCAAAAAATCCATTCTATAATCTACCCGTTTTGAAGACATTCTGATCAATATAATCAAGAGATATAAGAAAAATATTATCCAAAAAAGTATTTCAATTTCTACCATAAGATCAGGCAGTGTATATAAGAAATATGCTGAAACCATCAATAAAATAAGAAAAACTATCATAGGTCGTCCCATAAATTTGTAGAAATAATATTTTGACTTACGCACTACAATAACTTTATCCTCACCAAAAGATTCAATAAATTCATCTTGAAGCGTTTCTGCTAAACCTGTATCGAAATTAGAAAGAATTTTCATCAGTATTATTCAACATTTAAACGGATAGTTTCATCACATATCTGGTTTCATCGCTGATCATATGATTTGATTGTATAAGTATTTTCTCAAGGAACAAGGTTTCAACGTTCTTTACCTAAACGATAATACGCATATCATTTATATAGTTGATCTGCATAAGATCATGTAGATTTTCAATTATGGAATATTTTTACTGAAGAATAATGCCGTCACTCACCAACGATCACTGGATAATCAAAACTTGACCATTTTAATGGAGCATCTCATATAAGATTTCTATGAATTGCGGTATTTAATGAACGACATTGAGCAGGATCATCCATATTTACAGGACGGTCTTCAACTTTTAATGAGGTTCACATAGCATTTATATCTAGTTGAGTCACTTTGATTGAATCATCAATATACAATATATCTCCATCAAGTGTTACACGAAACGTAAATGTTGATCAAAATTCTTTTCTAGGAGCATATACAGACAAAGGTAGTCAATATAATGCTCATTCATTTAATAAATTCCATTCTCAGTTCCAAGATTTAAGTCGATATTTATAACGGTTTCATGGGAATCAAAGAGATTTTTTTCTATCTCGTTCTTTATATAGATACATATGTATTTTTTGTCTATCATTTTGAGCAACGAGTTGATTTCAGTCTGTTACAACGATTTCAAGTTCTTTTTGTTTTGTTCATAAATTAATACGTTCTATACGAAGTACATACTGCTCTTCGTTACCATGAGCATACAATGTTGCAAAACGATTAAATTCTTTTTCTCGAAACAACAACGTATAGTAAGCACTTCATAAATGTTGATGATACAATGGGAATGTATCAACTATCAATCAGTCATCTGGAGAATGTACTGAATAAAGATACTCATCTCATTGCTTTCAAACAGATTCAAACCGTAAAAGATAATCTTCTACAAGAGAAAATGTCATACATGCTGGTATTTCTCTAAACTGAAACGAATTTTCTAACAAGATTGGGGCTTTTGGATCTGATTCATCACATCAATATGTAATAAATGAAACTTCTTGTTGTTTCATATCTAATGTTGAAAGCAAAATATCCTCATCAAATCAATCAGGAATAAATTGTGGATCAACATAAATAGTACTATCACCTATCTCAATACGCTTAAAATCTACATTTATAGTAACTTTTTTACTCACTACTTTTCAAGAAATATCTTGAGCTTCAATTAAATATACGTTCTCTCAATCAAACATCATTTCATTTGGTAAACTTACTTTATATTCCCAACTTCAATCTGCTGTTCTTTTTGTAGAACGAGTTTTGACCAATTCTCTTCACTCATGTGAAAGAGTAATTGAAATTTTTGCAATAGAAAGATTCGTCTTTCAAGAAAATGTATATGATGGTGAATATAATCTTTTATATGAAACATCTTCATCAAGTGTTAGAAATATATTTCCTCAAACATCTTCTCATTGATTTTCCTTCCATTCAAAAAACTCTTGAAGATTTCACTGTAATTGCTTTTTAAGTTGATACGTATCATCTAATAAGTATGTATTATCAAATATTCATAATGATACTCAAATATATTGTAATGTAGGAACTTCCTCATGCAACGTACGTATATCATCTTTTTCCAAGATAACAAAAATCATAGCATACGCTAAGATAAGCATCGTTCGGAAAAATAAAAATAATTTTAGTCGTCGCCTCATTAACAAAACAAGAGTAAATAACGTACTCTAAGTATAGGGATTAATTGACATATATGCAAAAAAAGTTATAAGAAATTACACATTAAATTTGAACAACATCACATCTCAATCTTGGACTATATAATCTTTTCCTTCAAGTCTTAGAACACCGTTTTCTTTGGCTCAAGATCGTCATCAAGCATCAACAAATTTATCATAACTCACTACATCAGCCTTGATGAATCAACGTTCAAAATCTGTATGAATAGCTCATGCAGCTTGAGGTGCAGTAGATCACTTAGGGATCGTCCATGCTCTTGTTTCTTTTACACCAGTTGTAAAATAATACATCAATCACACTGTATCAAAAGCCAGTCCAATAAGATCATCGAGTGTTGGTATCTTAACATCAGTTCATCACTTCAACTCATCAACGAACATAATTTTTTCTTCTGCATCTAACTCCATAATTTCTGATTCAAATTTAGCACATACTATTGTTACAGGTTTTTGGAGCTTTTCTTGATATTCACTAATTAATGATGCCGCATTTTTTAGGTTTCCTTCTGAAACATTCAATGCATAAATAAATGGCTTAAACGTTAAGAAGTTATATTGTTTCAATAGTTCTAATTCTGCATCATTCAAATCATCTTTTATATCGATTGCTAATTTTCATTCTGCTAAAGCAGCTTTGATACGCTCCAAAACAGAAACAAGTTTTTTTGTATCTCAATCTCATGATTTTAATTTTTTTGCAAGACCCGGTAAGATATTATCAACAGTTTGGAGATCCGCTATAATAAGTTCAGTATTTATAATTTCCACATCACGTAATGGATCAGGTCATCATTCTACGTGTACTACATCATCATCTTCGAAATGACGCACTACTTGTACTATTGCATCTGTTTCTCTAATATTTGCAAGAAATTTATTTCACAATCATTCTCATGCACTTGCTCATTTTACGAGTCATGCAATATCAACAAAGTTAATTGCTGCATAAATCAATTTCTCTGTTCCAGAAATTTCTGCAAGTTTTTCTACTCTTGGATCTTTTACATCCACTACTCATACGTTTGGTTCTATTGTACAAAACGGGAAGTTTGCACTATCAGCAGCGTATGAATTAGTTAATGCATTAAATAATGTAGATTTTCCTACATTAGGGAGTCAAACGATTCAAATATCCATGATTTTTATGTTGCTATGAAGTCAAAAAGTGGTATTCTATTTATTATGTATCATATACATCGCTATGTATAGCAAAATTGAACAGAAAACCAATTGATTGTTTAGATAATATTATAACCCATGATAATAGCTTGAGGATTAACAATAACTCCTTCAATAGATATAGACAAAACAACTCAGGCTAGTAACCACTTAGTAATGAGTAAGGCTGATTTAGCTGAAATAATGAAGTATAATTGAGAGGTATATCAACTAGATAGCATTCCTCCAAGTTGAGCAATGGCTGATGTTGATTTTAGCGAAACAGATCTACTAAATAAACTTCATGATTCTTTATCTATAGAAGCTAATACAGATTCTCCAAATACTGTAGAATTTTGAGATAATAATACTCTAGATATTGAAATTGATTGAGAAAAATATTGACTATCAATAGTTTGATGAGAAGATGAAAAATTATTTTGTATAGAAAAAAACTGAAAAAGAATGGTTCTTGCTCATTGAAAACCAGTCATGTCATGAAATGCAACTTCTAGATTTTTCAAAAATCTCTACCTCTCTGGTTTTGATAAAGGTACAAAAAGAATATTTGACAACTGACAAGAATTTGGTCTTATTGATAAGATTACTGTGTGAATCGATGATGTTACATGAGAAACATATATTAAAATTCATGCGGATTATGTAAATCCAGAAATGGATACTATTCAAATAGATCCTACAATACCTCTATCTATCATTAATGATATCTTTGATCCAACTGTATTTAATAACAATAATGATAATAAGGAAATACGCACATTACCATTATGAGATAGAGAAAAACAAGCACTAGCAAAATGATTAGTTGATACCAATAAGTCATTGTGTAAATCATATGAAGATATGATTTTAGAGTGATTAAGTCATGAGCAAACAATGAATCTTCTTTGAGAAAATGAAAAAAAGAAACAAGAAAAATACAAAGATTACTTGTGAGATTTTTCTCATATAAAAGCAATTGAATTCACTTACAAACCATTTAATGAATAAATTCCTTTTCTCTTGAGAAGAATCATACGGACTTACACAAGAACTTTCTAAGTGGAAAGGATGATTTTTGGAAAAATTTTGAGAGCAAGGGTTGTTTGAATTTAAATGAGATAATATTGACCTAGCAACTATCCAAAATACTGTAATGTGATGATCAATGTTTACGCAAAAGAAACTAATCATCATTCATTGAGTACCAAAAGAAAATGATCCTGCATACAAAATTCCTGTATGAATTCAAAATACTGTCGAAGAACGACTTATAAAAAATCGAGAAAATATTCCACAAGACCATATTATTGCCTTAGTCTGTCATAAGCCAGACAAAAGAACAAGATGATGGAAGTTTTTTGAAAAAAATAGTGAAAAAAAACTCTTCAATCCAATAAAATGAGCTCAAGTGTCATCGCTTGTTAAAACACAACTCTGATGATTAATTTCTTCACAACAAGCTTGATTGATAGCTGAATTAGTATGAAATAATGTGCGAAACATCATCCATGAATGTGAAAAACTTTGACTGTACGCATCATTTCATTGACTTACATCACTTACAGATAAGCACATTAATGATGTTGTCTACCATCAATGAGAAGTAAATGCATTTGCCTTGTTAGACACACTCTTCACTGACAAAGAAAAAACTATCAATTTTATAGCGAAGATGCAGGCTAACCAACCAGATATATTCCAAACCACATGAATGCTCTACTGGGGTCTTAAAATAATCATTCAAATAACTGACTGTCTCAAAAGATGAATTACTAATAGTAAAGAAATAGCTTCTACTATAAAAGCTCCTCCATTTGCTGTATCGAAACAAATGAACATGCGTGATATCTACATCAAAAATGAAGATCGCATAACTGCTTTTTTCGCAAAAATCGTAAAAATAGATCATGCAATAAAAACATGACGTCTTCCAGCAGAGTGATTTCGAGTAAGCCTAAAGCAAGCAATATACAATATTTAGAGTATTCTCAAATCCGTTAACTGCACTTTGTATCAAGTTGTCGTAAGTTCAGTATTTACTATACGCATTAGTTCAATTCTTTTGTGAAAAAGCATTGTTTTATCTTCTTTATATGAAACTCTTAAGGTAAAAATAGTACCTTGTATTTTACCTGTTGTCTCTTCTGGATAATGAGTATGTCTTCTGAGGAGATGTAAAATATATGCTCCAATAGATTGTCTAGTCATTTTTTTAGAGGCTAGTCTTTTTTGTAATTGATTTTTTATGTGATCCATTTATTTCTTCTTTTTCTTTTTAGTAAATTTTTTCCAATCATATTCGCTCGGCATTCATTTTTTCCAAAAAAGATATCGATTTACTCCAAAAAATATTAATGCTATTAGCCCAAATATTATTACTTTTCATGTTCTATCTGTTCACAAAAGAAGCATCAGGATAACAAAGAACAGGGATAATCATCGTATAAATATTCTAACTTCATCTCTATTCCATCACAAAGCCATTAGTCTATAATGAAGGTGACTAAAATCACCATGAAGCGGGTTCTTGTTTCTTCTTTGTAACCTATCTATAATTACCCAAACAGCATCAAACAATGGTAACATTAGCACAACAATCATAGTTCAAATTTTTGCTCCTCCTAATAATGCTAAGTATGCCAATGCAAATCAGAAAGACATTGATCATACGTCTCTCATAAGACCTGATGGGCGAAATTCCATTATTGTTCAAACAAACGTTATTATAAAAAATACTATCGCATATCGTGATACA
>CALLUT010000177.1 GCA_938010495.1 Candidatus Absconditabacterales bacterium | reverse complement strand
GTCTAATTCACTTTGAAAAATGTTTGAGAGACAGTAGGCTCAATCATAACACTAGTTCAATATAATTCAATATAATGGATCTCTTTTTCGAATGTAGAATTATTTTACTATAATTCTTATTATTGTTTCTAGAGCATCTGGTTTTGTTCTTCTTAGGTCATTTAAATATACGTATGTAGGTGTCCCAGATAGGTCTATGTTTTCTTTTTTTGCGTGCGCTTCTATTTTTTTTATAGTTTCTGGTAGTCAGTCGTACGGTCATATATGGGTTATTTGTATAACTTTATTTGATTTTTTAGTTGTAAAGTCTACTTGAGGGAGTTTTTTTCATTGACTTTTTGCTTGAGCTACGCGTCGTCCATGAAGAACTTTCTCAGCCGTAATATATTCTGGTTGAGGTAAAGAAATTATTCGACTTTTTTTGTCAATAATTACTTCAACAGGGGGTATGTTGTAGTCAAAGAAATTTGGTGGAGGGTTTCTTTTGAAAGAGAATTTCATAGTGAAGGCTAGTCATTGAAGTACCTTTATAGAGTCATCAAATATTTTTTCATCAAAATCTCATTCGTGTGTAATAGACATATATCACAATTTTTGAGTTTTTGTTTGTTGAACATGTTCTACACTAGATAGATAATGTTCTGGAAATTTTTCAAGAAAAGAAATTTTTTCGAAAGTTTGATCGTGCATATGTTTTTTTTTGATGAAGAGATGAATACCATTACTATACTGATATGTATCTGACTCTCAAGTAGATATTGTATGGAGTGGCTTTGTTCCATATGTTTTATGTGTTATGACAACTTGTGTCATCTTCTGTTGTTTTGAATATTCTTCATTCGCTCATAATCTTGTATCAGAGTGGTTTGTGTAGTACTTTACAAGCAGTGAGATCTTCTCGAATCAAATATTCTTCTGTCTCTCAATTGATATATGACTTTTGTATGAGATGATTTTTTCCTGCTAGATTGGTTATTTCTTTGATTGTTCTCGTTGAAACAAACTCTATATGTTGTCGTCCTGTCTTATAGGGAGTTCTTGTAGATGGTGCAGGATACTCAACGAGATGCACACGTTGATCTCATACATGTAATGGTTCTTTCAAAAAAAACACAAAAAACTCTCTCACGAAAGATTGCACGATTGTATTGAGAGCTTAGGTTCATGAATGTGCTTGATGTTCTTCAAACCCTTCTTGAATTGCTGATCTTCGACACAGATGATCTATAGTATATTCATTAAGATCTATTCATGCTTCCAAACAATGACGTGTTATTGTTGTAAGAAATCAAGGGAGTGAAATGATTGGATTCATAGCTGATTTAGGTGAGTAATTAAACAACAGCAAGTTTTTGTTTCGTTTTTTTCATAAGCGTTCAAAAAAAATCAACTAAGAATCCATCTCGAGTCATAAGGCCTTGATATCTCTGTTCGACACTCTCTATGCTAAACCCAAAGTGGTTAATTCTCTCTCTTTCAATTTCTGCATCATTAGCATATGCCATAATCTGTCATCAAATTTTATCAATACTTTTTGCAAAACGTCCTGTATTAGTTGTTGGATGCTCGTATTCTTGGTAGAGCATGTATTGAGTATCAGTGAGAAGATCATGTATAGCTTTTTGCTCTGCATTATCTTCTTCTTTGGTGCGATCTCTAGCTGTCGTGATGACATCTCCTACGACGGTTTCTCCTATATCATGAATAGCAAGCATCATGAGTGCACGTCACAAGTCTACATCATCAGTATGTTCTAAAAAAGGATGTATATATGATGCAACTATTGGTAGGTGTCCTACATGACAGATCAACGATTCTCTTACTCGTTCTTGATCGAAATCTATGATCGTTTTTCATGTTAGTTTTTGTAGATGCATATATTTCTGATAATCTACATTCCCTCTATAGGTGTTTGCATACTGTTGAGTAAGTTCTGTGAGGCGATCTACGATCTGATCTGTAGTCATCTGTTGTTATATATGAAGTAAAGTGATTATTCTTTTGATAGATATGTCTTGACAGCAGTAAGTGATTTCTTCATCGTTTCAGAGCGGAGCATGCCATTGATATACTTCATGGTAAAAACGATTGAGATACCGGTATTTTCTTCAAACGTCACTCTTGGTTTTCCTGTTTGTTTACTGACAGCGATATCCTGATAGGGCATATATGATGAGATGATTCATACAAATTTTCCTCACTGCGAGTCTTCTTTGGTACAGCTAGAGACAGGCTTCATGAAGACGGGACTTCCACTATTTCCAGGAAACGCAAATCCATCCATGTAGATACTTCCGTTGGTATTTACTCTGGAGATCATTCCTTTTCTGATAATAGGGTCTACACGATTATTTTTTGTCACTTCTGTTACTCATGGGTGAAATGAACAATAGATAAGGTCATTCGTTTCAAAGAACTCCTCCTCGGTAATATGATGATCTTCAATATGAATAATTTCGTTGTCATTTCATATATACATAGGTATCGGACAGATGACGATATCAACATTTTTGTTTCGAATGAGTGGTGTTACTATTTTCTTGTCAAATCGTGCATCGAGATCAATACGAGGACCTTGGGTTGAGGTACTTCCTATAAGTCCAAGACCTTTTTTCCTTTCTCCTGTATGTAGATCTAGAAGGACGTGTCTTGCGGTAATAAAATGCTGGATCCCTTCTATTTTTATCAGGAATCCTGTTCCTATGACGTTCCTATGGACATGATCGTTGTGAGGCGTGGTCTGTTCGATGAACACGGTTGTTTTTTTAATTCTCTGGACGACATTTTTCATGCAGTTGTGTGATAAGGAGTAAATTAGTTGTTTTCTTGATTATCAAAGAGGGCAATCATTTCTCACATCAAGTACAAAGATCCGTAGACAACGTAGAGTGTGGTTGTTGCGTGTTCTGAATAGATCGTGCTTTTGAACTCTTTGCTACTGTTTAGAAGCGATACCTCGAATGGTGCTGCAAATGTCTGGATAGGGAGAGCTCTTTTTGCATCTATTTGAACAAAATAATTTTCATCTCAAATAATAAGGTGATCTTTGATATGCGTGGTATAAAACGGTTTCTTTTTTACGG
This sequence comes from Candidatus Absconditabacterales bacterium, assembly GCA_938010495.1. The sequence goes on along the minus strand of CALLUT010000177.1, from coordinate 808 downwards.
TTCAGAAGACGGTTATTATGTTTGTATATGAGTGTTTAATAGTGTCTATATATGCTTTGAGTGCTTTGAGTCAGCTTGCGTTGTGTCATCAGTCTATCAATAGATTTTTTCTGAGTCGTTCACATCTTCCTCTATGGCTGATATGCATACATCATGTACGGATAGCTTTGCCGGATAGTCAACAATCAGCAAGTATCTCATATGCAATGCCTGCATTCTCTTGTTGATGTTGTCCTGGGAGATTGGTTTCAATGAGTTTTGTACATATTCTGAGTGTGGCTTTTTTGCAACGTGCTCCATATCTCATCAAAGGAGTATCTATTCTCGTATAACAGGGGACTCCTGCCTTCATGATTCACATTTTGTTTCGTTGTATCTGTGAGCGTGTTTTTCCTAGAATATGAGTATGATCAAATCAGATAGACGTAATGGCTGTAGCAAGTGGTTGTTTGAACACATTTGTCGCATCTAATGTGCCTCCCAGTCCTACTTCAATGACCGCATACGCTACCTTCTTGTGAATAAAATACAACAGTGAGGCAAGAAAGACTGCTTCAAAATAAGAGGTCTTCACGTTACATTTCTTTTCCTGTTCAAATACCTTTCATAGATAGGTATCAAAATCTGCATCTGAAATGTCTTGGGAGTTGATTTTGATTCTTTCATTTGCTTTCACAAGATGTGGGGAAGTGAACTGTCATACGGTTGCTCACGTTTGAGCAAGAACTTGTGCAACGATATTTGTCACACTTCATTTTCCATTGGTTCATGCGATATGTATTACCTGTAAGCTGTCTTGTGGATCTCC
>CALLUT010000176.1 GCA_938010495.1 Candidatus Absconditabacterales bacterium | reverse complement strand
GTTTAATATAAAAGATCGTATTCAACAAATAAGAGCTAAAGTAGATGAAGTTGTAGATGAAAATTCTTAATGATTTCCCTTGCATAAGCTCATTCTTTCCCTATATATTAACACACTGCGCTAATAACGCGTAGTTTCTGTTGTGTGTTTATAGGCATTCATACTTGTAAACAGTACATAACATCGGCTATTTGGCCATTTTATCATTTTATCTTATCCACCATGCGTGAAGAACTGCTTGCATTTATTGCACAATTCAAAAGACATGAGAACGACAATGGTTCTCCAGAAGTACAAATTGCTATTTTAACTTTCGAAGTGACTCAATTACAAGCCCACTTGAAAGATCATCCAAAAGACATCGATGCGAAGAGAAGTCTTTTGAAAAAAGTAGCAAGAAGAAGAAAATTCCTCAAGTATCTAAAGGACCATGCGTTGGAAAGATATACGCTTATCACTAAAAAACTAAAACTTAAAGCATAAGCACATAGCTTATGATCCCTTAGGTTTTTTTTGTTGTTCTACAATTATTTTTTTATTATTTAAGTTTTAATTATTAATGGCAGCAAAGAAAAATTTGCTCAGCATGATCCAAAGTGGAGATGTTGTAATCCCAAATATCAAATGAGGGACTGTTATCACTGGTAGTGTTATAAAAAGAGGTGATTATGGTGTGCTTGTTGATTGTGGGGAAGGTTCATTCACATGAATGATTCTTGCAAAAGAGGTAAAAGACCTCGAAAGAAATGGATATGACCTTTGAGTTTGACAAGAACTTGAAGCTGAAATTCTTGGTTGAGATATTATGTCTGACGAAGGGTACTATGTTATTTCTATTTCTAAACTAAAACAAAAAGATATTCTAAGAGATCTTCTAGCGAAGAAAGACAGTGATGAAATCATGACTGTAATTCCAACTGAAGCAAATCTTGGTTGACTTCTTGTTGATATGCATGGTATCAAATGATTTATTCCTTTATCTCAACTTGCACCTATTCACTACCCTAGAGTAGAGGACGGTGATCAAGAAAAGATTTTCGAAGCACTTCTTGAACTATTAGGACAAGAATTTAAAGTGAGAATTATCAACTTCGATGAAGATGGTAAGAGAATGATCCTTTCTGAAAGAGAATGATTGAGAGAAGAAAGACAAAAGATCATGGAAACACTTGCTGTATGAAATGAATACGATGGTGTGATTAGTGGTATCTCAAGTTATTGATTCTTCGTTACTATTTGATGAGGTATTGAATGACTAGTGCATATTTCTGAAATTACTTATGGTCACGTTTCTAATATCGACAATCTTGGAGATCTAGGAAATGACATGAGAGTGAAAGTTATAGGTCTTGAAGACTGAAAGATTTCACTATCATCTAAGAAACTAAAACCAGATCCATGGACTATTATTCCACAAAAGTACTCTCTATGAGATACTATTGAAGGTGAAGTAGTAAGATATGTGCCATATGGTGTGTTTATTAGAGTTTACGATGATATTAATGGTCTTGTTCACTTGAGCGAAATCACTGGTAAAAACGTAGAAAACCCAAGTCATGCATTGAAATTAGGACAAGTTGTACAAGCAAAAGTAATTTTACTTGAACCACACAACAGAAAAATTGGTCTAAGTATCAAAGCATTACAAGAAGACAAAGAAAAAGAAGCAGCAGCTGCTGCTGGTAAAGTAGAAAAGAAAGAAGAAGCTAAAGCTTAATAATCCTTTTCTGTAAATAAAAAATCCTTGGTAGTGATACTGAGGATTTTTTTATTGTAAAAACAATATTTCATCTTAAAAAATAACATTAAACCCCTATACTCCAGTCATGGAAAAATTCCTTACCATAAAATGAATAGATTGGATCTACGAATACTGACCATCAAAGGAGTATCGTAGTTTGTTGATGGATAAATATGATCTTCATGAATTGATTGAAGAAGATCTTATGGAAGCAGCAACACAAGATAAAATTGATGTATATGATCAATGTCTTTTTGTGGTATTAAATTTCCCAAAATTTAATACAGATCGCCATAAATACATGCCAAATGAGTTTAATATGATCTTATGAAAAGATTATATTGTTACACTGACTAAATATAAAAGTAATCATATTGATAAGATAAAAGATGAATATAAACAAACACTTGAAGAGTTAGAAAAAGATGAAAAATATAAAATTTCTCCTTATTATATTCTATATAGAGTGATAGATGAAATGTATGATAAAGTGCTTCGTGGATTAAGAACTTTTTGAAGAGATCTTACTCATATTGAAGAATCTATTTTTGAAAATCATAAACTTGATAAATCTCTTTTAGAACAAATTATGCAAAAGAGACGTAATATTGTTATGCTAAAACACACAATTCTTCCTCATCAAGAAATTATTGATCAAATCCAGGAAGAAACTACTAAGTTTTATGGAGGTGAGTTGGATGTTTACTTTGAAGATCTTGCTTATAAAATAGATAAAATTATGGGACAAATCGCCGTACAATCTGAGAATATTGATTCTCTCTATGACGTATATAATGCAATGGTTAGTATGAAAACTAATTCTATCATTACTATATTGACAATTTTTACAGCAATTATTTGAATGATGACGCTTATTACAGGATTTTATGGTATGAATATCTGATTGCCGTTTGCTAATGATCCAGATATTACAAGAGTATTAATGTGATGAATGGCAGTTAGTGCATGAGTGATGTTTCTCTTCTTTAGGTACAAAAAACGAATTTAAATGTCTATATTTTCACAATTATATCTTTGATCAAAAGAACAAGCTAGAGATGAAATACTTGCCTTATACGCATCACAATGACGATGTATATTGAGTTTCTTGTACTTTGCGAATGTAATGAAATCAAGATTGCTTGAAGAACAAAATGAACAATGGCAAAGAGAATATAAAAAATCTATACAAGAAGCGGATTTTCTCTTCGCCGATGGGATTGCCTTACAGTTATTTTATCGCTGGTGAGCTGTGTGAAGACAAAATAAAAAGACTCCACCAAATCTAAATGGAACAGATTTCAATCCATGGTTTATAAAAGAACTAATAGATTCATGAAAAAATATACATATTTGAGTATATACATTATACGATGATAAAATTGGGAAACCAAAAGACTATATCAATACAGTAGAAAAAAAATTTAAAGAGTATTTTAATCATTCAATAGACTTCGTGTTTCAAACTTCTTATCAAGAGAGGATGATAGTTCCTTTTGATACTCAATGATATGAAAAATCTTTATCAAAAGATACATACGATTATAACGTTTTACTCATGAGTACTTGAACTCCAGCCCAAGAAATTCGAATTTCTAAACATATGGACTTTGTAAAAGAAAATAATCTCTTGGTAATAAATGCTTGATGAACAATTGATTATATTTCATGATTTGAACAAAGAGCTCCTATGTGGGTTGTGAAGGCTAGAGTATTGGAGACTTTCTGGAGAATTGCTCAAAATCCAAAGAAGAATTTTAAAAAATTTACAGTCATGTTTTGAGTTGTAAGATATCGGACAAAGAATCTCATTAAAATACTGCTTTCCTATTGAAAAAAATAGGCAAATGCCTATCGTACAGATAGTAAGTAAATTATTTTTTGTTCTTTTTGTAATCAATGCATATACTCCACGATAGCACCCTCCTTATGAGTGAAGAAAAAATATTCAAATTTCATAGAAATATATCACCAACTGTAGTTTTGTCTTCAATCATTGTTTTTGAATGAGAGAAGATGGTTGATTATCAAAAAGATCTCTTTGCCGATTATCTTACAGAAGTTGTTGATGCATTATCTTCTGAAGATGTTACGTTTCAGAAAGCTAAAAAAGTATTTGAACAATGACTGCAAGATGTTAATGTAAAACTACAAGTATTTGCTGAAAAAATGTGAGAAGATAATAAGTATCCTATTCATGGTTCTATCCAACTTATCTATGATAATGATTACCTTGCATCATTTATTTGATCGTCTGGACTTATAATTCTTAGAGATAAGAGACTGCAATACATGCTTACAAATCAAACTAACTCAGCAACTATTATTAATCAATTTTCTGAAATAGTTGAAGGTGAAGTGAAGATTGGAGATACAATTTTGGCATGTTGATTTGATGTTGAAACATACTTAGATAAAGAAGATGTGCTTACTATTCTTTGAAATGCTGAAGCTCACGAAAAAGAAGTAATGGAATCACTAATAGATGTTGTTAAAGTTAGAATTGATGAAAATAAAATTCGTTATTGTTCTAAACTTGATATAGAATCATCAATTGCTGCTACGCAAAAGAAAATAAGAAACCGTCTTGATTGACCAATGAAAAAACTAACAGAAATGGCATGAGGATTAGAACGTTTTCAATGAACGGTACTATATGGATTAATTTGATTAGTTACGTTGTTGCTTCTTTATGGTCTATTCCAATCATTTAATAACGCAAATAACTCAACATTTGTAAACACAACATGAGGAAATATTGTTGATGTGACAATTGAAGATATCCAAAAAGACATAGCTATGTTTCAAAAAATTGACGCTAGTTCTGATCAAAAAATTAAAAAATATAATACTATTGTTCAAAATCTTGATCTCCTAGATGAAAACAATAAATGGACATACGATGTTACTGAACTAAGAAAAATATTAGAAAGTGAGTACTATAAATGATTTAATATTGTCTTAGCAAACAATGATTCATTTTTCAATGATTCAGTATATGAATTCACTCAACAAGAAAAAAATACGTTTTCTCAACCGCAACAAATTTTCTTCAACGAAAGTCTTATGATCGCTTGAAAAGAAGGTATCTTATTGAATGCTATAAACAACGAACGTAGAGGTATTTTGATTAGTGCTTGAATCGACCAAAAAATTAATACATGTGGATTTAACTTATTGAGAAATTGACTGTATTGTGATACAAGCAATGGTATGTTTAACGTTGTAAAATCATGACTACAACCAGTTTCAACAACTTCTGGAGCATTCCCAACGAATATTTCATGACTTGATAGATTTGGTAGTTCAAATATGTATGTGCTTAGTAACGATCCAAAGCTAACTCCATGAGATGCCTATATTACTAGATATACTAATCAATTATGATCTCAAGAAAATTTCTGAGAATGAAGTAATTATGCTCTTATTACAAACGAAGATATGTCATTTGCATGATCATGATTTGCTTCAATGGCAATTGATGGAACATTCTTAACCTGGTCAAATGCTCATAAAAAACTCTATCAACTATGGAGACCACCAAATGGTAGCACACAACTTGAACATCGTGAAGTTGAATTAAATTGAGGTGATACAGTTGAAATGTATAGCTCAAATACAGAAATATTTGCATCACAAGACTCTAGATATGTATATCTTTTTGATAAGTCTAACCAATCATTTACAGTGTATCGTTCTACACCATACAAGACAAATGATGCATATACATACGAATATAGCTTAGAATACTTCTTCAGAATCAAATTTTGACTTGAAGAATTTGATATAGTTGATGTATATGTAGAAGAAGGAGAAAAATCTAATCTCTTTGTTCTGACAGAAAAATGAGTGTATAAAATGAAGTTACATGAATACATAGAACAATACTATGAACTAGAAGAAAAAACTGCAGACGAATAATTGACTTATTTTTTGATTTTTTATAAGCTCACTCATATACTTATTGTATGGGTGAGCTTTTATGAAATAGAGCAAATGCTAACGAGGATATCTCGTTTGATCAAGAAAGACAAGAATTGTCTCAATTTTTTGATGAACTAGAAACATCAATAGAGAGAGCCTGATGAAAAATAAGACCATTACAAACTTTGTGAGCATGATGTTGGAAATTCCCTTTCGATATGAAGAATCCTCCTGCTAGTTGGGATTTTTATTGTACATACGATGCAGAGTATTGAAAAATGCATATTAGGGGGCATAAATACTCAACTGATACTGAATGAAATGTATGTGTTGGAGAAGAACGTCCATTATTGATTGATGAATATATAGTAATAGGAGAAAATCAACAAACGTTCTTAGAAAACTTATGAGGCTTACTTGATAAAACTGAACTCTCAGAACCATATTTTGACCAGAATCCGGACAAACATAGACCTAAAAGCCGTAGTAAGTGAGTTGAAATGTATAAAAAAATACAAGATTTTGATAAATTATATAACAATGATTTCTATAGATATTTTGTTTTGAAAAAATGAACATGATTATTAGAACATTTGCGTGATACAAATACTTCTGAAGGACTGTGAATGGATGAAGTACGTTTGGCATACTTAGCAAAAGATCTTAAAGTTGATAGTTGAGTTGAACATATTCCAGATAACGATTTATCTCAATGGGCTCCATTTTTACTTACTAGATCAACGCTTTCTCATCATTTGCCTTATTTTGGTGAAATTGGAAGAGATAAGCTATGAACATTTATAGATGTGCTTATCAAAAATGAAACAATACTTCCTAAAGATAAAGATGCATTAATTGCAGAAATTGAAGAATGGAATCAAGATTCTTTATGAAGAATAGTGATTTTTAAATCACTTATTGAAAAATATCTTACTCCGAAATTTTCATGAGAAGCTTATAAACCATTTGATGTATTATTGTACAATGCAAAAAAGAAAAAATACAAAGTTGATTGACCAAACTCAAAATTTACCAAAGAATTTGTTCTTGAATCATATGAAAAACTAAAAGACTCTTTAAAAATTCTCCAAGAGATACCAGAGGAGGATAGATTCTCTTTGTATCTAAATGCTGTGCTAGATTTTAATGTGTGAGTAGATAGACATTGGAAAGCTGAACAATCAAACTTTGTATATATACCGCAAAAACCAACCTACTTTGAAAGATACTTCAAACAACATAAACAAGCAAAAATATTGGCTCCGTCTATTAGCAAAGAAGTTCATGGCTTGGAGCAGTCATCAGTTTCTCATTTATTAGAAAATGGTCTTCATTGACAATTTCATGCATGAAAAACTGCTAAGATCGCTGAAGAAAATTATAATTATATGAAAGTTAAATTTACATGATTACCAATATCTTCAGCAAATAAACAATGAAGATTTGAGTATGTAAAACAAAAATTTGCTTCATCAAAGAAACTTACTCCAATGATGAAGAAATTTTGCCCATATATTCCAATGCAAGAAACTTGATATAAAAATAATTTAAAAAGTTGAGTCTGAGCAGAATGATTGCGACAATTTATGCCTAAAACTTGAGTTAAATACTGACTAAAGAACGGATCAGACAGAAAAAATATGGTTAAGTCAACTCAGGCATCAATAGATTCATTAGCTGATAATTATACTGACACACAAAATAATCCAAACTTTGTTGCTTTAACTAAAAAATACAATAATTATTTTCCTTCATGGAAAGAAAAAGATCTTTTGATAACAATGTTCGCAATTAATGCACATAATTCATGACAAGGTCATGTAAATCGTGTATTGGCTATTATGAACTGAGTATCGAAATTTAAAAGACCAGATGATAAAAAAGTAGTTGATGCATATATGAAAAAACATGGAGCATTATGATTATTTGTATTTTTTACAGATCACTATTCTAAACATTCTTCTAACTATCAAGATTATGATACATTTAAGAACACAAAGTATCTTATTGAATCACCACAATACGTTTACAATATCTTAAAGTATTATCAGTTAGATACTGTACAAGAACAGTCAACTAGAGATGTTTCTTCAAGGTAAATCACTAATTGCAAAAAACTTAAAAACAACTATATAAAGGTGTTACACAATTTTTGTTTTGCACCAAAAAATATGAAATCAACTGATGTAAGAAAATTATGGACTCAGTTCCGAGAATCTCAAGAACATGCTCGATCTGATCCAGCCTCACTTATTGTAAATAATGCTGACGATCCAACTACTATGTTCAATACCGCTGGTATGCAACCACTTGTGCCATATCTTATGGGTAAAGAACATCCAACTGGATCAAAAAGAGTATACAATATTCAATGATGTGTAAGAACAGTTGATATAGATGATGTATGAGATAGATCACATCTTACATATTTCGAAATGATGTGAAATTGGTCTTTAGGTGATTATTTCAAGAAAGAATCAATTGCTTGGAGTTGGGAGTTTCTTACTCAATATCTTAAATTAGACTCAAAGAAATTATGTGTAACTGTTTTTGAATGAGATGAGAACTCACCAAGAGATGAAGAGTCTGCACAACTCCGAAGAGAGCAATGAGTACCAAATGATAAAATAGCATATCTTAACAAAAAAGAAAATCGACGATGACCTGCATGAGCTACGTGACCATGTGGTCCAGATACAGAAATATTTTACCGAGTTGGAGAATGAGAATTTCCACCAGAAGGAAATCACACATGAAATGATGAAGATAACTGGATGGAGATATGGAATAACGTTTTTATGGCATATTACCTAGATGAAAAGGGCTTTTACAGCGACCTTCCAGCACCAAACGTAGACACATGAATGTGATTTGAACGTATTTGTATGGTATTACAACATGCTTCATGAGCAATTACAAAACCACTAAAAGAAGCGAGTGTCTATGATACAGATATTTTTAAACCAATCATGGATCTTCTGGCTTGAGATTCGCCAGTGGAATCAAAAAGAATTATAGCAGACCATGCAAGAACAGCGGCAAAACTTGTTCAATGATGACTTATTCCTTCAAATGAATGAAGAGGATATGTCTTAAGAAGAATTATAAGAAGAATGTACTTCCAATGGACATTACATTTTTCAACAATGGAAGCATTTGAAAATTTCATTAACCAAGTGAAAAATATTCTCAATATTCTCTATAGTTGAGAGTTCACAGATCAAACGATAAAAACAATACTTGATGAATGTAAGCAATTTGCCAAAACTATTTCTTCTTGAGAAAAAATGGTGCAAGAAATGATAGCATGAAAGTCTGGTGATTGGGTACTAGATGGAGATTCTGTATTTAAATTATACGATACCTATGGTTTTCCTGTAGAACTTACTGAAGAGATTGTTGTAAAAGCATGATGATCTGTTGATAAAGATGGATTTGAAAAAGCAATGAAAGAAGCACAAGAGCGTTCTCGTTCATGATCACAACAAAAGTTTGCAAAAGGAACTGATCGAGCATCAGTTATTGATGGTATTCCTCAAACAGATTTTGTGTGATATACAGACCTTGAAGTAGATAATGTGAAATTATTAAAAGATATAGTCGTTGGAGAACAAAGAATGTTAATTACAGACAGAACTTCATTTTATGCAGAATCTTGATGACAAAAATGAGATAAATGAACCATAGAAATGGATGATTGATCTACAGTCCAAGTAACAGACGTTATAAAATATTGAGGAGTGTTTATTCATATGGTGAAATAGTATATGGGAATTGAAATGTGAGTAGTGTATGGGTTGATATGAATGATCTGATTTGGTTTGTCATCAGCGATTGGAAAGACTATATCTCGTGAAGTATGATCTGCAAATAGTGTTTTTTTGAGGAATCTATTTTGAATTCCTTTGATTATTGCTTGTCTTTTTCTCCTTCCATGAGAGCAATATACATTAACGCAATGTTTGAAAATTATGTTGTTGTGATTGGTATGATATATTCCACTTGTGAGTTTTCTTAAAAGTCTTCAGTACTGAGATGTATGAATTCTTTGACCAATGTCGAATGCTTCCAAAGTTGTTACGATACTTTTATGAATATTATTACTTTGAGAGTCTGTGACTACTTTACAAACTCTTTCAATAGTACTTATTATTTGATGATGAATGTTATTGTGATTAGATATTACTAATTCATGAAAATGAATTTCTACAAAAGCACTTATATATATTCTTATTGCAGTATTTTGACGATGAGTTGTGTTTTTTATGTTTAAAATTAGTACAGATGCAACATGACCTGTAATTACAGCATTATTTGTAGAATTTTGAGTATGGATTTGAAGTATAATTCATAGTTTTTTCTTGAAACAAAAATTATGATTACAATGAAAATCTACAAAATTTATCCGATTAGCAATTGCTTTTTGAGTGCTTGGAAACATATGAGGTATAGCAATAAATTATGGATATACTGTTGCTCCAGTATCAATTATAACTGCAGTATTCGCTTGTTCTACCTTAGTTACAAGTTTATATTGAGTCCTTGTATATAAAGAAAAACTTTGAATTAAGGAACGGATGAGTATAGTAGCAATAATTGTTTGATTAATAATTTTATCATGAATAATTGGATAAAAAATGAATCAATCTTTGATCATAGAAAACACAAAATTATACGTAGATAATCAATTATGATGAGATTCTTCATGACATGATATGTTTCATATTGATCGTGTTTGTAGTGTCGCAAAACATCTTTGAGAAAAAGAATCAGCAAATCTATTTATGGTTGAAATGATAGCATTGTTGCATGAAGCGATTGATTATAAAATGTGAGATAAAGAAGAAGACATGGAAAAAGATGTAAGATCATTTTTACAATGAGAATGATTTACAGAAATAGAAGTAGATAAACTTGTACATCAAATAAAATCTGTTTGATGGAGATGATGAAACAATCCCCATAAATCAGATGATATAGAAGTTAAAGTTGTTCAAGATTCTGATAGAATAGATGCTTTATGAGCAGTAGGTATCGCAAGACTCTTTGCTTTCAATTGATCAAAGTGAATGGAGATGCATAATCCTTCTGTCCCATTAATTGAATTTGAAACAGCAGAGGAATATAAAGCTATAGTAAAAGAATGAAAGGGGACTGCAGTGAATCATTTTTATGAAAAACTTTTTTTATTAAAAGATACTATGAATACAGTTGCTTGAAAAAATCTAGCACAACAACGTCATGAATTTATGGAACACTACCTTGAGCAATTCTATGCAGAACGAAATTGAGAAAAATAGTTTTATCTTGTATGAAGTACCATGAAAGACTTAATCAAAAAAAAACTCTATGTGATACAAGAAGCTGCTAGTTTAATGATTATGCCTAGAGCTCAAATTAGAAGTTTGTGAACATCGTATGATACCATTGCTTCTCACAGTCATCATGTTTCAGTTATTGCATATTTATTATGCAAAATGGAATGATGAACTGATGAAGATGCGCACAAATGTTGCGCAATGGCTGTATTTCATGATATGGCAGAAGCAAGAACATGAGATCATGATTCAATCGCTAAAGTTTATAATGACTGTGATGAATGACAAGCGATAAAAGATCAAGTATGATATATGCCATGACTTCATGACCTCATGAAAGAATATGAAAAAAGAGACTCGTTTCATGCAACGATAGCAAAAGATGCAGATCTAGTTGCTCAACTCTATATTGAACGAAATCTAATGTGGCAATGAAATAATATTGCTAAGAAACGATTTGCAACAGATAGTAAAACATATGTCGATAAAATGAAAACAAAATCTGGACCATTGCTCATAGAAAAAATGAAAGATAGCTTCCCAAACGAACGATATTTTGATGAACTTTCCCATATGCATGACTCATAATATTCAACAAAAATTATTTTCTTATTGTGTTCCCTGATCATATACAACGTTACAAGACGTGAAGAAGTTTTTACGTTCTCAAGGAAATCCTCATAAGGCATTAAAAGTTTACCATGTTGCTTGAACAAATTGAAAGGGGAGTACAAGCGCTATGATTTCTCAAGTATTGCGGAAACAGTTTTGAGAAAAAGTTGGTCTTTTTGTTTCTCCACATGTCATCAAACTCAATGAAAGAATCCAAATTAGTTGAGAATATATTAGCGATGAAGACGTTTTAGCATACGCAGAAATGATTCATAAAAAAACACAAGAATATGGACTGCCATTATCGTATTTTGCGTTAATGACTTTAATTTCTCTATGGTATTTTGTAGATAAGAAAGTTGACTGTGTAGTGTATGAAGTAGGGTTATGATGAAAATTGGATACTACAAATCTGTGGAAACAGCCATTGGCAACTTTTATTACTTCAATTTGATTTGATCATAGTCGTTTGTTGGGGAAGAGACTTTCTCAAATTCAACGAAATAAAATGTGAATTATGAAAGCAGGAGTTCCATGTTATACACCAGTAAACAATTTACTGATGCATCGAGGTGCTCGTTGTAAAAAAGCAAAACTTACTATTATAAAACAATGAGTACAAACAAATATGCTATGAGATCACCAATCTATGAATGCTTCATTGGCGTATCAAGCTTTAGTAGATAAAGGATATGACGTGAAGAAAGTGAAACAATGATTGATGGATGTTTCACACCCTTGAAGATTACAGTTTATTACAGATACCATTCTTATTGATTGAGCACATAACAAAGAATGAATTGTTGCATTGGGAAAATATATTGCATCCATTCGTGATCAATACGATTCATTGATTACAATTTTTTGAACATCAAAATATGATGATGAATTTGATAAGATAGTGCCTTATTTGATTGAAGGGGATGAAAATTACTGCGTAGCTCCAAGTTATTTTAGAGAAAGAGCAGTAAAACCAGCAGAATACCTTTCTAAAATTTCATTTGAAATGAAAGAAAAATCGTCTATTGAATCTGTCTTGAAACAAGGTGAAGGGAGATGATTAGTATTAGTATATGGATCGTTGTATTTAGTGAGTGATGTCTTAAGTTTTACATGATAATTGCATCTTGTAAGGATAATCATTTTACAAAAAATGACTTTGCAAATTTGATCATTTTTTCAGTTTCTAAGAATTTTCTTTCACAAATATACGTATTAGGGGTTTGGACAATTTTAATTTTTATTGTATTTTCGTCATAGATATACATTTCTCAAGTAGCTATTTTACTTTCATCTTCTAGATAAGTCTGATGGATTGTATTTATAGTTTTTTCATCAAGTCATCAGGTATTTTCCATGAATGTATAAAATTTTTTTGGATCACTTTGCGTTATATACCTAGAATTTCTATTAACTTCATTTCTAATATATAATGGTATTCATATCGTATCTGTGTAGTTTTTTAATATTGAAGGAATTGTAAAATGAGTATCAAGATCATCTTTTGTTACTTTAATAGCGTGTACTGGATAATATTTAAAATCTGGATAGAATTTTTTTCTTTCTCTTATCATATTATTAAATATTTGTAGTTCTTGGAATCTATCTTGGAGCAATGAACTTACTATTTTATTAAAAGGATCATCAGCAAATGATTTGAGTAAATTTACTGTACCTTTTTCTAGTCTATTAATTAGCCCAGGAGCTTTATTGAGTTCTATGAATTGTCTTGCGTCACATGCTTCTAAGTCTTCGAATTTCATAATATATTTTATGCGTTTGACAAAAATTTATATTATATTATAATATATTCTTGTAATAGAATTTCAAGACAATATACTGTATTTATGAAAAATATAGTTGTCTTAGAAAACATACGTTCAGCTTACAATACTTGAAATATAATACGTACTGCAGATGCTCTCTGATGGGATGTAGTACTTTCTTGATATACCCCAGATCCTCAAGAAAAAGAACAGGTATCTAAAACATCTTTATGAGCAGAAGAAAAAGTAATTATAAATCAATTTCGAAATACAAACGAATGTCTTAAACGGTTAAAAGATGAATGATATTATCTTATTGCTTCGGAAGAAACAATAAAAAGCACTTCTATTAATACTTATTCTAAGCAATCTACTCCTATCGCTCTTATTATGTGAAATGAAAAAACTTGAGTATTAGATGAAACATTATCATATGTTGATACAATTTACCATATACCTATGCAATGACTCAAAGAATCTCTTAATGTCTGACAAGCCGCAGCCATTATGATGTGGGAGATTTGATAGGTATTGGATGAAGAGAAGTTATTTCAGGGAGTGACCATCATAGTGGGCCAATCTTTTTGATAAATTTTATCATATTCTTATTTTCTCTAAAGGTTTTAATTTCATATAACGTTTTTTCTGGATGTTGTAAATCTAAAATAATACAATCTTTATTATTTTCATTTACCATATAGACTAATTTTAGCTTGAAGATACCATCACTTTTAGGTAATTTATGAGCAAAGACTTCTGGACGTATTCATAAAAAATCTAAATAGTTGACTAAGCTATTTATATCATCAAATATTTTTGTAATAGTATGATCTTTTTTATCTTCTAAGAAAAGACTTTTTTTATTATTTTTACTTTCACTTATCTCAGCTTTGATACTTACGTAATCATCTCGATCTTGATTACTAACTTCATAATTTTCAAACCATGCTTGTTTTTTACATTGAGATGAAAATGTTCTCCGATTATTGAGAATTTCTTTTAGTTGAGGTTGCGTAGTATAGTATTCAATTCACTTAATATTATTTTGTTCATATCATGTTGCCAGGTTCATGAGTTCAATTTTATGAATCTTAGAAAGTTCTATGCTACTATTTGGTTTTGCAGCATAGTTTATTAATTCTAATATTTCTTTGATTTCTCACGGATTGTTTTTAAATTTCATTGTTTATATAGTATAATCATTTCATACTTTTTTGACAAAAAAGAAACACCATATTGGAATACCAATATGGTGCCAGCCGGAGAACAGCTGGCAATTTATCGTATTGCCGAGTTCTTACCCTGATGCTTACGCTATCACCAGACTAAGAGTTCGGAAGTACAAAGAAGTGCCGTTCTCCGGAATTAAATGTTCGACAATCGGGTTGGACTGTCTGAACGGAAATACCGTTACCATCTATTACCCTTGGGTGGCGGGAACCTTCCTTTGAGTTCTTGATGATAGTATTAGTGTACGCACAAATTGATTTATTTGCAAAAAAAATCATTCATAGTGACTTATTTGTCAAAATTGATTATTGACATTATTTGAATAATGTATTTAAGTGTATTTAAAATAAGATAACTGCTAACTAAAAGCTATCAAGAATAGACTTTTTTGACATAATCAGTAGATTCATGGGGTGACTTTTTGCATATCTAGCTAAAACCTATACAATTTAATTATGCGATATACACGAGTAATTATATGAATCGCCTGACTGATATTCGTTCGAATTGGACGAGATATGTTTTTCTTTTTATTAAAAAGAAAAC
>CALLUT010000175.1 GCA_938010495.1 Candidatus Absconditabacterales bacterium | reverse complement strand
TAATAATGTAATATTATCTTCGGCAGTATTCTCTATTGTTGGAACATTTACTGGGTTAGATAATTTACGATACTCAACATAGTTTAGACTATTATTTAGATTTGCCTTAGTTGGAATATGAAACATATTTACGAATGTTCACACATTTGTCCTTACAGATTGTTTCTTCTTTGAACTATCAATGGATCCCTTATGTAAGAATTTGTCAAAAACATGTAAAATATCAGAATTTATTGATTTTTTAGAATCTTTATCTCTCACGTCAAGAGAATAGTGTATAGAAAATTTTACATCTTTTCATATCTTTTTTATATCCTCACTAAGTTGATTTTGAGTATCCTGCTCTCAAGATTTTCAATCATCTTTCTTTTCTCAACTACGAAATATCACAGATCAAATCCATGCCAACAATTTCTTCCACCAAGGAACTTGCACCTTAAAAACATTAGACCAAGTTATTGTAGCACCAGATCATTCTGGAACACTAAAGAACAATGATAAAACATCTTTAAATGGGTCAACGTAACTTCATCATTTACTAAATTCAGATGTTTCATAAAATTCATAATCTTTAGAAAATTTTACATACAATTCTCACTGAGGAACAGATTGTTCTATTACTTTAATATCAGATGTACCAAAACTAGCATAAAAAGTATTTTCAACGTATTTCTTATATTGACTAGGAACATACATATAGAGCCTTATTGCTTTTGCGTTTCAAGAAACAGACAAATGTATTGTTTCCTTAATACTAGAAAAATTAGCTAGGAATCACTCCCAATGAAGAAACGATAATTCGTTATCTTTATATGGAAGAATCTCAAAGCATACATATCAATCGTCTACTTTATTACTAGAAACATTACTAGAAGATGATGATCATCATTCAGATCATCAAAGCTTCTTTCAGAGTTCTTGAGCTAACTTTATTACCATATAATAAGTATACTGTTTTTTGCGTTTTCAGCAAAAAAAGAAGTAAATAATTTAAAGTAAATAATACAAAAAACACTATAAATAAAACATACAATTGACTATCACATTTTAATGGAAAAATTATACACTAATTTTTAGTATAAATACTTTCATTCTCACCATTTAATGTCAAATTCCTGTAAAGCAATAATTTTAGCAAATTTATCTCATAATCACAATGAATTATTATCTGTTTGCAATAAATTTCGGTCACTATCTTGAATTTGAATTATGTTTTTAAATTTATCGAATGACTCAACCAAAAATGGTGAAGAAAGAACAGCTATTCATTTTATAAGCCATAACAATAATTGAAGATCTCTTTTTGCTCACTCAAGATCATTTTTTGCTTTTTCCCAAGGCTTAGTTTCATCAACATATTTATTTCAAAGTTGCACCAATCAATACCAATCTCTAAGGAGAGATGAAAGATCAGAATCATTTATGTATCAATCAACTACTGTTTCCTCATAAGTTCACAATAACATTGTTACTAACTTGTTACCGTGATCATTATTACCAGCAATATTTTTCAAAACTTCTATCTGTAAAGAATCTACTGACACAGACTCAACTTCATATTTTTTTGCCAAAGTAACTACTCTACTTACTAAGTTTCATCGTCATTTTTTTAATGTTGCGTCTCTAGTTACCTCAAATCTATCTCGTGAAAAATCTCAATCATTTCAAATTTTTATATCACTGAAAAGGTAATATACTAATGCATCTCTTCAATGTTCTGCTATTACAGCATCAGGATAAAAAATATTCCCCAATGATTTTCACATCTTCTGCCCATCGATTGTGAAGAATCACGTTACTAATTCTTTGTTAGGTAATTTGTACCCTGATGACATAAGCATTGCTGGCCGATATATTGCATGAAAACGTGAGATATCTTTTCATAAAACATGAACCACTTCTCAATCATTCCAATATCACATATCTTCTCAAGCGCATACCGTAATATAATTATATAATGCATCAAACCATATATATGTAACTGATTTTTCATCAAATGGTAATCAAATACCAAAATCACTTCATTCACGAGATATTGAAAAATCTTCAAGTCATTGATCGACAAATGCTTTTACCTCATTAAATCTTAAACTTGGAAAACAAAATTCTTGATTTATTTTATATAATTCTTTTAATTGCTCTTCATATTTTGAAAGCTTAAAAAACCAATTTTTTTCCTTAATTGAATCAGGTTCTTTGAGGTGATCAGGACACACTTTTTTTCATTCAAGATCAATAAGATCTCATTCCTTTTTGAATCATTCACATCAAATACAATACAATCCTTCGTATTCTCATTGATAAATATCTCAGTTATCAAATGTTTTTTGTAACATAGATTGCACAAATTCTTTATGCCTTGGTTCAGTTGTTCTAATAAAGTCTGTGTAACTAATTCAACAAGCATCCCAGGTTTCTTTGTGAATGGCAGATACTTCATCAAGAAATTCCATTACTTCTTTTCATTGTTCTTCTGCTTTTTGTGTCATTTTTTGTCCATTTTCATCAGTTCATGTCGCAAATTTTACCTCATATCACAACATTCTTTTACTTCTAGCTAAAAAATCAGCCAAGAAACTTGAATATGAATTACCTATATGTGGCTTTCCGTTAGCATAATAGATCGGTGTAGTAACGTAAAATTTCTTAGACATGTATAAATCAGTAGTAATAAATTACTTTTATTCTACAAAAAAACACCCTCGTAACAAGGGCGCTTTTTTGACATTTATTCCTTTCTTAAGCTGTATGTTTTTCAATATAAGCCTCGATTTGATCAGGTGGTAATGCTCATACAAACTGATCAACTTGTTCTCAGTTTTTGAACATTGTTACTTGAGGAATACTTCTAACTCAATATTCCATTGAAAGTGATTGATTTTCATCTTCATCAACATTAACTTTTAATACTTCTATTTTATCAGCATATTTTTCAGCTAATTCATGTAATACTGGTCAAAGCATTCTACAAGGACCACACCATTCAGCCCAAAAATCTAGAATTACTAGTTTTTCTGAACTACTAATGATTTCTTGTAATGCTTCTTTACCTACTATATCTTTTACCATTTTTTTATAGTTATTAATTAAACATTTATATTATACTTTTGAATTTCTAATCTCGAATATAAGTAGTTAGATTAGTATTCGAAGTACAATGTAGTTACGATTCTTTTCAATAATCTAATTACTTTCACTCATAGCTCTATACATCCTTGAACAGCAATAACTTCAAATTGTTCAAGTTTTTTAAGTCATGCTTTCATAGTCAACAAGAATTTATGAGAATTTATTTCCAACATTACTTCATGCATAGCATTCTTCACCTTTTTGAATTCTGCGTGAATATGACTATATGAAACTCTCTTTTCAAATCATAATTTAGATGGATTTACGAGTCTCAGTTGTTGCATAAGATTGATGTGGATTACTAAATAACTTATTTTTATTATTTTTTATGAGTAATGCAAGAGACATAACCACAAAATTTATATAGAAACTTCCTCTTTATTTATTTGGAAAGATCAGTATTATTTTTTCATTTAGAAGTACTATAATATCTATAACATGAAAAATTCGTATCTTCAACCAGTAGCAAAAAAACTTCAAAAGCGTAGCAATAAAATAATTTATGCCGACTGATTAAAGGACGTAATTAAGTCAATTATGAAAGAGAATTACACGGATAAAAGAGCGTATAAAATAATATATCACCTTAAAAATAAGGGATTTCTCATCTCTTTAAAAAAGACAATTTTCTTCATAAAAAAACCATCTGAAATAGTTAGTGATGAGTTATTAGTAGAAGATTGGTATTGGACTATCTTACACTGACACTGTGTAAACTCGTTGTGAAAAAATCGATATATATGATGAATCAAAGCTCTTGAATTAAACTTTGCAAACTATGATATCCCGGATGAAATACTTGTAGTATGACCAAACAAACAATGAACTGAAGTAGTTATATGACTTAAAACTGTCAATTTCAAAAAATATACAAGCAAAAAAACACTCCTCTTTCCTCTCTTCAAAAAATTTACTAATAAAATGAAATTGTGAAGATATAGCTATACGTATGCTAATAAAGAATTGGCATTGTTAGAATCACTTTATAATTTTGATCAATTTTGTGATCGTTATGAGTATGAAATTATTAAAAAAACTTTAAAGAAAACCAAAGATCGAGATATTAGTGTTTGGGAAAAAATAATGAAAGCATGAAAACATCATTCTAGTATCAATAGATTATATGATATTGCAAAAAAACAAAATCCGGCTCTTGCAGAAAGGTTATTAATCAGTATTAAAAAATATAGTTTTGTTTTAGATATATAGTACAAAAAATTTATGAAACTTCTCTTTGTGACATGATGAGTAATTTCCTGATTGTGAAAAGGTATTACAGCAGCATCAATTTGAAAATTATTGACTGAATCAGGTCAAAGCGTTAGTATGATCAAACTTGATCCATACTTAAATGTTGACGCATGAACAATGTCACCATATGAACACTGAGAAGTGTTTGTGACTGAAGACGGTTGAGAAACTGATCTAGACTTAGGTCATTATGAAAGATTTATTGACACACCAGTACACAAAGCAAATAGTATTACTACTGGTAAGATATATTCGAGAGTATTAGAGAATGAAAGAAAAGGGAAATATCTTTGAAAAAACATTCAAGTAATACCTCATGTAGTAAATGAAGTTAAAGAACAAATTATAGATGTTGCCAAAAATTATGATATTACAATCGTAGAAATCTGATGAACAATTTGAGATATTGAATGACCTCATTTTATTGAAGCGGCAAGACAACTCAAAAAAGATCTTTGAAGAGAAAATATCTTTTATGCTCATGTAGTTCCTGTGCTATACTTAGACTACTCATGAGAATTTAAAACAAAACAAATTCAACATTCACATGCAAAACTAACAAGTATGTGAATTCAGACAGATATGTTGATTTGTAGAACTGATTATCCACTACCTGACTGAATTAAAGAGAAACTTTCTATGTTTTGTAATATAGAAGAAGATCATATTATTGAAAATCGTAATTGTGATTCTATTTATGAAGTACCAGCACTATTTCAAGAACAACATGTTGACACTATTATCCAAAATCATTTCTGAATTGGAGTAAAACCCGCATCAATATCACCTCGAAATACCATGGTGAAACAAATGCTTACTGCACAAGAAGTATGTGTCGTTTGAATGGTTTGAAAGTATGCTGAACAACAAGACTCATATATAAGTGTTGTTGAATCACTCAAACATGCTTGAGCAGCTCTTAAGAAAAAAATAGTGATCGAATGGATTCAAGCAGAAGATTTTGAAGATCAAACAAAATTAGAAGAAATTGGGAAAAAAATTGATTGAATACTCATCCCTTGATGATTTGGATCAAGATGAATGGAGTGAAAAATTGCAGCTGCAACATATGCTAGAGAAAACAATATACCATACCTATGACTTTGTCTCTGATTACAAATGGCAGTGATTGATTTTGCAAGAAATGTAGCAGGGATAAAAGATGCTCAAACAATTGAAGCTGATGAAAACTGCGCAGAACCAGTTATAAGTTATATGCCATGACAATCAGATGAAATTGTAAAATGATGAACTATGAGATGTTGATCATATACAACAAAGCTAATCTCAGATTCAAAGGTTGCTGAATTATATAGAAAACGAGTACCAAAAGAAATCACATGAGATCTCATAACTGAAAGACACAGACATAGATATGAAGTTAATCCTGATTACTATGACCGCCTAGAAGAAGCTTGATTGATACTCTCATGAAGAGATCTAGAATTAGGACTTGTAGAATTTATTGAAATAAAAGATCATAAATATTTCGTAGCAACACAAGCTCACCCTGAATTCAAATCTAGATTAGAAAGACCTCATCCATTGTTTGCAGGGTTTGTTGAAGCATGTTGAGAGTAAGTTTATCTTTGAAAAATAAATGCAAGAATATTCATCTGAAACTTCTCATCAAAAATATGGAGATCCTTGAATAGATTTCATCGAAGTTGAGTTAGAAAATGATGAGTTTTTTGGATATCAAAAAAAACAACTCTGATTTATTTCTCAACTTCATGATAATTTTAAAGAGAATAATTTTTATGAGTGAATGAGCAAAGAAGCCGCTGATATTTGGTATGATAAGGTTTGCTGAATTACATGCTTAGCGATGGCAATTGAATTTCACACTAAAAAAGTTTGTA
>CALLUT010000174.1 GCA_938010495.1 Candidatus Absconditabacterales bacterium | reverse complement strand
ACTATTCAAACATATGCTAAATATATAGAATCGCTATGTGACGCGATTGCAACTATTGATATATGAGTGACTATGTCATTATATTTAAATCAACAACGAGTAATCCCAACTATCGTTGAAGACGGTACTCATTCTATTATTGAATGAAGACACCCAGTTGTAGAATATTATTTACCAAAATCAGAGCAATTTATTCCCAATGATTGTGCTGTAAATAATAGCCGTCACTTTCATTTAATTACGTGACCAAATATGTGAGGTAAGTCTACGTATTTAAGGCAAAATGCATTAATATTAATCATGGCTCACGCATGATTACCTGTCCCAGCAAAAGACGTTTCTTTCTCAATACTAGATGGTGTGTATGCTCGTGTGTGAAGTTGAGATGCCCTTGCAAAGAATCAATCAACGTTTATGACGGAGATGATAGAAATGGCAAATATTGTTCGTAATGCTACAAGTAATTCGTTTATAGTTCTTGATGAGTTAGGTCGTTGAACATCAACATATGATGGTATGTCATTAGCAAAAGCTATGTGTGTCTATATCTGTCAAAAAATAAAAGCACCTACATTGTTCGCGACTCATTATCATGAATTAACTTCCCTTCAAGATCAGATAGAGTGATTTATAAACATGAGTGTAAGTGTATATGAAACAAATAGTGAGGTAGTATTTCTCAAGAAAATAGTAGAATGATGAGCAAATAAAAGTTACGGTTTAGATGTAGCAAAACTTGCATGAATACCACAAGAAATTCTAGATCAAGCAAATCATTATTTACAGCAAATGTGAAATTCCGAAAATTCTACACAACCACAACAACAATGATTTGATTTTGGTAAAATTGATGATTCTTACAAAAGGAAAATAGAAGTTTTGAATCATGAATTAAAAGATATACGTATTGATGATATTACTCCTGTTGAAGGACTTCTTATATTAGATAAAATTTTATGACTACTTTGATAATCTTGTAAAGCCAAAATCACCTTCAAATAAGCACATTTGGTTGATATTATCTATAAAAACGTGACTATGAAATAGTACGTTTTTTCCTTAGGCAAAAAATTATTATATGAATTGGATAAAAAAAGGTTTTTCCATTTTTGCGGTAGTAATCTTGCAGTTTACCACTATTGGTCAATCACTGCAATTTTTACGACATCCAAGCGTAGTCCATGCGCAAGAAAATTGACAAGAAAATATACAAAATCAGGATAACTCATCATGACCAAAAACAGATCTTGTTGTTATTTTTGTTAGTGAAGCGATCTATGGCTCCATCAAATGACAACTAGATCGATATACAAATACATATATTCCAGCAATGGCACCTTGAACAACATCATTGATTATGCAAATTGACCCTCAGTGATATGATGCTTCTGACATGCAAAGAATATTAGAAAACCTCTATCATGATTGACAACAATGAACTGCATCTCAATTAGCATGAGTGTTACTTTTTTGACAACTTCCATGGCCAATAGTAGAAATAGATAATAAAAGATTTGTTTCATTGTATCCGTACCTAGACTTTGAAGATCCTATGTTTGTGTATGATTCTATAGAAGATGTTTTCTTATTTAATGAAAACCCTTCGAGTCTTCCAGAGTTACGACATAGTACTATACCAGTTGATGATGTTGGTGTCTTTTCAAAGTTTTTCTCAAAACTTCAAGAATATTATACCAGTCCAACTGACTATGCAGAAAAAAAACTCTGGTATGATGACTTCCCATATTTAAAAGATGCATTCACAAAAGAAGAGCTTGATCGTTATATAAACACCTTATTATTTGCTGAATCTCAATCATATAGACAAGTGAACCCAACTTTCTCTCGTCTTTTATCTAGATGATATGAAACATCTCTTGCTGATAATATTGATGATTCAAATAGTGTTATTGATTGACTTTGACAAGAAGCTATTACTTCAGATTCTGTTCAATGAAATGATGAAACTCAAGCTGCTGCTTGAGAGATTTTGAGTTGAGTTGATTCTATATTATCAAATCTTGATTCTGATGAACTAAGGGACAATGTTGCTGAGACATGAGAAAATCCTACGCCACCAAAAATGTTAGAAAGGACTATGGAAGCACATTTTCAACCATCATATCAAGTATTTGGTGCACAATATCTTTCTGAAATGGAAAATAACATTTTGGCATGATGAAGATATGCTCCAGAAGACATAGACACGTCGTTAGAAAAAATTGAAATTGCAGATAGAGTATCTAAAGAATTTGTAAAAGATTTGAATGATGCAATGTCTGATGCTTTAGAATGAAAGATTAGAAAAGAAGAATATCAACTTAAGTACCCACTACCATATCGTCTTTCAATTTGGGACTCATACATAAATGATCAATGTTTTGATCTCTTTTGAAAAGAAGAAATTACTGAAGAGCTTCTGCAATCATATTTTGAGAGGTTTACTGCCGAACAAATGAAGGAGATTTTTTGATGAAAAGAATTTACTCAATGACCATTCAAATGACTTAGGGTATCCGATGATTGACTGAGGTTTATAACAGATGATATGGGCGCAGAAGATTGGAGATGATGATATGAAAGGCAAAGACATGAAGTATTTTTCTTTTGAAAAAATGCTGTCGATATTACAAATTATGAAGATGTAACAATATTTAGAGGAACACCGTATAATCAAACTAGTGCAGCAAGACTGCACAATGAACCCTATGCTCCAACTGTAGAAGTAGAGGACCTTCCATGATGGAATCATCAAGAAGCATCAATGTGATCATCTTTATGAATGTTTTCACAACAAACACAAAACAACAAAGCTTTTAATTTTGATCGTTTCTTAAACAATAGAACTTTAGATAAAAAGCATGATTATAAATTTTCTGATAAATTCTTATATGACGAATTAAAACGACACAAAAAATTAACATTAGATATTTTTGCTCAGGCATTTTGGTGATGAGCATCTCCAGTAAATGTAAAAATTGATGAAGTAACACCAAGGTTAGTTGAACTTAAACCGATTGAAGATTTAACAATTGTTGAACGTTATAATAGTCAACTTAATTGATGGTTAGATATGGCTCGAAATCCTTCTGTTGCAAGATGAATCTGATGACCATGGTATGATCCAGGATGAGCTGTTTTGACTGAAGTAACTACAGATGCAAAACCAACAGTTGAACCACGTTACCCTGTTGAAGAAATACATTGAGAAGCACATACTGTATATTGACGTACTATTAGGTTGTGGAGTGAAAAAAGAGAAATGAGATTCATGAGAGCATTATGAAATGCATATGTAGCTGGGTGGAGTGCTTATTTTAGTTTGTTTACATTACCTTTTGAAGAAGATAATTCTGAAGAATATCCTGTAGAAGAACTTCTTAATTATGATCATCCATTAGCAGATGCTATTAAATATGATTTAGACAGAAAAAACCCTAGTAAACGACCAAAACAAAGACCTCTTCTTGATAGAGAAGATGATTTGAATTCCTTTGAAGAAATGGATTATTTTTGGGTATACGACAATGTAAATCCATGAAAATATCCCAAATCAAATTGGGTAGGTATTACTGTGCAACCAACATTGTGAGCACCAGAAGACCCAGATACTGATGGGATACCATATAAAATTGATCAAGATAAAGATGGTGATTGAGAACTCAATATAAACGATTTAGATATGGACTGAGATAGACAGCTTAATATTGATTTTGATGATGAAAATATTGATGACCTAGAAAGAGATGCGTATGAAAATGGGTTCCTTATTTGAGATATTGATTTGGATGGAGACTGAATTAGAAATGGAGATGATCCAGATACTGATG
>CALLUT010000173.1 GCA_938010495.1 Candidatus Absconditabacterales bacterium | reverse complement strand
TTCTCTTTCTTATTTAAAAAATCACTAAGCTTTATATCGTTGCCATCAATATTTTCATTTATAAGTTTCTCAATCTTTTTAGGGTTTTTTAATAGATCATCATATTCTATACAAATACTATTTCATTTATATTTCTTTAAATAATATAATAGATATAGATTATATTCTTTCCAAATATCAAGAGCGTTTCCCGGCTTCATATTATCTCTTTTGATAATCGATGAAACTACATCCCCAGGCTTTCGAAATACTCATATTAAACATATTTCGTGATTTAAAAGGTATTTACTAAACATCCCGTATGTAAGAGTAAAACGAGGATCTTTAAATCACCAAAATTTATTCTCTTTTGAATACTTATATACTCTTTTAAGAAAAAAGATATTTAAAATTTTGACTATATATTTCTTAAATCACACTAAACCTGTATATGCAAGAGGTGGTTTATACCAATTACCTCCAAGTGTTCTTAATAGAATTTGATTTATTCTTAAAAAATAAATATCTTCAAAGTATCAAAATTTATTATATTTTCCTGGTTTCAGTAGATTATCTCACATATTAATTCATTTACTTGAGAGGATTCTTGCAACCAAGCTAGTTCCACTTCTATGCATTCAAAGCACTACATAAACTTTTGTTTTCTCTTTAGGGGTGTATTTTTTTTTAAAGTATGTAAGCATAAATTAAGAAAGGCTATGAAGATAATCTTGTAATCATTTTTTCCAATCAGGGAGTTGTATTTTACTTGTATTTAGGAGTTTACTATACTGAGGACGTTTTGCTTTTGTTAGGAATCCAGAAGTATCACATGGTGTTAATTCTACTTGTATATTTGATAACTCAAAGATTTTTTGAGCAAACTCATACCATGATACTCCCTTGCCTTCTGTAGAATTCGAAAGATGGAGTATACTTCATCTATAAGTAGAAATATTTTGAATAAGACTATCCAAAGATTCTGCTAAGTGTCCTGCATATGTAGGATTTCCAAATTGATCATCTACTACTTTTAAGCTATCGAGCTTAGTTGCAAGACTCATCATAGTATTTACAAAATTCTTAAAATCCTTTCCTCCTCCATAGAGCCAACTTGTACGAATGATTATACTTTTATTATTTTGTTGTAGTGCTATTTTTTCAGCTAAGTATTTTGCCATACCATATGTATTGACTGGTTCAGTAATGCTATCGTTTTCCTTGTATCATTCTTGTTTGTCTCATCAAAAGACATAGTCAGTTGAAATGGTAATAAAATCAATGTCATAATTTTCCGATATAGAAGCAAGATTATAAACTCAAAGAGTATTTACATCAAAATTCATTTTCATACCTACATCTTCAGCATCATCTACATTGGTATATGCTGCAAAGTTTAGTATCATATCTGGTTTTGATTCTATAATACTCTTTTCTATTGCATTAACATCTGTGATATCAAGTTCTTTATAGTCTGTTAAAATAAGGTCATAATTATTCCCATATAAACGTATAAAATCAGAAGCAAGCATTCCTTTTGCTCATGTAATCAAAATTTTCTTCATATTCTTAAAAAGGATTATCATCATAAAACTCACGGAGTGTTACCCTGTTTCTATCATTCTCCGAAAGAGATATTTCAGAGATATCATATTTTTCTTTTATTGCTTCAAAATCTATATTTATATCTGGATCAGAGTAGAGTATCCCTCCGTCATACTCTGGAGCATAATAATCGTCACATTTATATACAAATTCTGTATCATCTTCTAAGGTTAAAAAACCATGTCCAAACCCACGAGGGATATAGAGTTGTTTTTTATTCTTTGCTGATAGTTCTTCAACTATATATTTTCCATATGTAGGTGAGGATTTTCTGAGGTCTATAGCAAAATCTAAAACAGCACCTGCTGTTACTCTTACCAGCTTGCCTTGAGTTTTCTGTGTTTGAAAATGAAATCCTCTAAAGACTCATTTTTTTGATTTAGAATGATTGTCTTGAACAAAATCTGAAGATATACCATTTTGTTTAAAAAATTTTTCAGAATATGTTTCCATAAAAAAACCTCTATCATCACCAAAAACATCTGGCTCTACAACAATCACATCGAGTATATCTGTAGGAGAAAATTTAAACATTATTTCAGTAATCTTAAAAGGTATTTTCAATAATTTGATTTTTTGAGTGGTTCTGCAAGGATCTTTAATTGATCATCATTAATCCATTGATTTAACCAAGAAATTTCTTCTGGTGATGAAATTTTCAGTCACTGTCTTTTCTCTATTATTTCTATAAAATTACTTGCTTGCAACATGCTCTCATGAGTACCAGTATCAAGCCATGCATATCATCTATTCATAAGTTCTACTTTGAGCTTGTTTGATGACAAATACTCTTCATTTACAGAGGTTATTTCTAGTTCTCACCTGTCGCTTGGCTGTATGTTTTTTGCTATTTCTATGACATCATTCGTATAGAAATAGAGTCATACCACTGCGTAATTACTCTTTGGCTCAGTAGGCTTTTCTACTACGGAAACTGCATTCATATTATCATCAAATTCTACTACCCCATACCTCTCCGGATCAGATACTTCATATCAAAATATTACTGATTTCTTTTCATCTTCTACGGTTTGTATTGATTTTTTTAATAGATCAGAGAATCATTGCCCGTAGAAAAGATTGTCTCATAAAATCAAACATACATCATCATCTCAAATGAAATCTTCTCCGAGCACAAAAGCCTGGGCAAGTCCATCAGGGCTTGGTTGGATAATGTATTCAAAAGACATTCCCCATTGAGAACCATCTCAGAGAAGTCTCTTAAATGATTCTTGATCATGTGGAGTCGTTATGATAAGTATTTCCTGTATTCCAGCCAACATCAGAGTGGAAATAGGATAATAAATCATTGGTTTATCATATATAGGCATAAGTTGTTTACTAATACCTTTTGTTATAGGATAAAGTCTACTTCCAGAGCCTCAAGCAAGTATAATTCATTTCATAATATATTACTTATTTTTATAATAATCTAAGGTCATTTTAATTCATTTCTCAAAATCAATCTTTGGAAACCATCCTAGATCTGTTTGTATCTTTTCAGCATCTATAGCATAACGTACATCATGCCCAGCTCTATCTGCTACGTAGCTAATGTAAGAATCATCTTTTCACATCTCTGAGAGAATCATCTTCGTTATCTCTAGATTGGTATATTCATTATTTCATCAGATATTATAGATTCATTTTGAGTCAGATTTGGTAAATACTTCCCATATAGCTTCACAATGGTCAGCTACATATAACCAATCTCTAATATTTGATCCATCCCCATAGACAGTAACTGGTTTATCTTGTTTGAGAAGCTCGAAAAAATGAGGAATAAGTTTCTCGTTATCTTGATTTGGTCAATAGTTATTACTACATCTCGTAATAGTATAATCTAAACCAAAAGTACGACCATATGCTTTTACATAGAAATCAGAACTAGCTTTTGAGCAGCTATATGGACTCGAAGGATTGAGAGGAGTAGATTCCGTAAAGAATCATCCATTTGGTAGATCTCCATATACTTCATCTGTTGATATGTGATGAAATCTATTCATATTATATTCTCTATGAAGGTCGAGAAGATTTTGAGTTCCAATTACATTTGTTTCTGTGAATATTCTCGGATTTTTTATACTATTATCTACATGTGATTCTGCAGCAAAATGGATAATATCCGTAGGTTTATATTTTTCATATACCTCTCTGAGCTTATCTTTATTTCTGATATCTACTTGTTCAAAATTATAGTTATCAGATGATTTCACTTTTTGATCTATGTTTTCCAACTTTCCGGCATAAGTCAGCATATCTATATTTATCCAATCAATATTTGGATATTTACGGACGAATATATTTAAAAAATTAGAGCCAATAAATCAGGCTCAGCCTGTAATTATTATTTTCTGTTTATTCATAAATAGTAGGTAATTATATCATACTTGTTTTTAATATAGATAATACTGATTATATTCCAAGTAAATATAGAAATAGCCGTTGCTATAGCAGCCCCTAGGATTCAAAGTAAAGGAATTAGTATTATATTAAGGATTATATTCAAAAATAACGTACAGAGAATAATTTTTTGAAAGATTTTTTGATTTCCTGTCATATTCAGAAAAAATCAAGTAGAACCAGAAATAGAATTAATTATTTGGCCAACACATAGAATTAGCAGTACGTGGTATCCAGCAATAAAATCTGTTCAAAATATTGAAAGAATTTGTTTACCAAAAATAATCAAGATAAGAAATATAGGAAGTGTCGCAAAAAATATAATCTTTGTACCAAAAGTTATATTTTTTTGGAGTCTTTCCATGTCTTTATCCCAAAATTTTTGTGAAATATTTGGAGTCAAGATAGAGTTAACAGATTTAATAACAAAGTTAAGAGTAATAGCACAAGAGAAAGCGACACTATAAATTCCTGTTGCAGTTGTATCAATAAAATATCAGATCATTAACTTATCTATATTTCCCATTATCACTAATGCTATTACAGTAACTACCATAGGTAAAGAGGTTGCTAAAATTTCTTTATAGGATATAGTCTCTATTTGTTTATCGTGAGAATAGTTACGAGAATAAAAGAGGTATTTTTTCCATAAGATAAAAAAAGAAAGTAATGCTACAACTAAAATACTCAGACCATATGCCAGTATAGGAATGTAAATAATATTATATCAGAAATTATATGTGAGAAAAATAAAAGCGGAGGCAAGAGAAATAAATAAGAATTTTTTTACAAATTCTCAGGCAGCTATCTTTTTAAATCACTTTAGAAAATCACTATGATAATCTTTTATAGCACAAAATGGTATAATAAGAGCACTTATTTTCAGAATCAGAGCCAATCGTATATCTTTAAATATTTGTTGAGCAAGATAATCGGATAAAAGAAATAATAAAGTGGAAAAAAGAAGAGAAACAAGCAATATTGTAATAAAAGAGTTTTTATAGAGGGAAATTATCTTATTTTTTTCTGATCTATATTGTCCTATATATCTTATAGATGCCATATTAAGTCACATAAGTGATATAGCAGATATAATAATAACAAATGATTGCCCGATACTAAACAGTCACGTTCCATCTACACCATAAAAACGTGAAACCATATACAGAAATATAAATCCTAATAAAACAGATCACATATTTAAACCAAAAGAAACTGAGCTTCAAAAAATAAGCTCTTTCTTATCTTTATCTTGAAAGAGATTGAAAAGCTTATTTTTTATCACAGTTAACATGTTTTTATGATATGATTATTTTGTTAAATATTCATTATCAAAAAGATAATCTATTACTTTTTGAGCTGATTCCTCAACAGTTTCTAAGTCAGTTCTCAGTTCTATTTCAGGATTCTCTGGAGCTTCATATGGATCAGATATACCAGTAAAATTTGGTATGATACCATCTCTTGCTTTCTGATATAATCATTTTACATCTCTTTTTTCACATTCTGCAAGTGGAGCATTTACAAATACTTCTATATAGTTTGTACATTTATCTCTGAGATTCTGACGAGCCTGTGTATATGGAGATACAAATGTAGAAAGTACCCCTACACCATTTCTACTGAGTATTTCAGCC
>CALLUT010000172.1 GCA_938010495.1 Candidatus Absconditabacterales bacterium | reverse complement strand
GAGATACTAGTAAATAAGTGTGAAGGTGTAACTTGTGACCCTTGAGAGTCATGTGATCCAGAAACATGAGCATGCAGGGAGAACATAGCTTGTGATCCTGAGTGTGAATATCGAGAAATTTGTAATTATTGAGTATGTGAGCTTGACGGAAGATGTGATACGGTAGTATGTTGAACATGAGAAGTTTGTGACATTGAAACAGGAGAATGTATTGAAGACAGGCGTTGATCTAGAAATTGAGATCTAAGGGTAGAAATTCCACCAAAAGATTGATTTTGAGATATAAATTCTGAGGAAGAGGTAATTACTCCCAGATGAGCAGACAAAAGTTTTACAAATTTTGTTCAATTAGCAACGACATATCTTTGGATTGCGGTAATTGTTGTCTTACTTTTAATGATACTCTATGCTTGATTTAAACTTGTGACCTCTCGTGGAGATCCAGAGGCTTTCGCAACTGCGAATAAAGTCTTGTTATATGCAGCGATTTGATTTGGAATAGCTCTATTGGCTTATGTGATTGTAAATATAGTAGTAAATATTTTCGACTAAATTTTTCTTTTTCTTACTTTTTAGAATTTTTTATAGATACATGTTGCGTACTATGTGATCATTTATTGGCAAACCAATATGATCCATTACACATCAACTTATACAAATGTATGACTTCAATGATTTCCTGTAGTAGTAGAGATAGATAGTAATAGAGCTCTTCCTACTATAGAAATAATTGGGCTTCCTGACGCCGCTATTAAGGAATCAAAAGAAAGAATCAGAGCTACGTTTAGAAGTATAGATTTACAATTGCCTCCACGTAAGATAATCCTAAACCTATCTCCCTCAGACATAAGAAAGGTATGAACAAGATTTGACCTACCTATGTCTGTTGCGATCCTCTCTCTTTTGCTAGAAAATCAGAGCATTATTAGACCTATTCTTAACGAATCTCTGTTCTTTTGAGAATTGTGACTTGATGGTTCAATCAAGAAAGTATCGTGACTTCTTCCCTCAGTAATTTCAGCAAAAAATGAATGATGGACATCGTTTTTTGTTCCAGAGTGAAATGCCTCAGAACTTAGATATATTCCTTGAATTCGTGTGTATATTGTCTCAAATTTTAGTGACCTATTTGCTGTCTTTTCATGAACAATAGATCTTGATGTACTTCTTCTTGAGACGCAAGACATTAATTCTCTTTCAACTCAGAATTCGTGAATTGATTTTGCGGATATTAAATGACACCTGTTGCCGAAAAGAGCGTTAATGATTGCAGCAGCAGGAATGCATAACGTGCTTCTTTCGGGACCCCCATGAAGTGGAAAAAGTATGTTAGCAAAAGCTCTTCAATCGATCCTTCCCCCTATGAGTTTTGAGCAAATGGTAGAAGTAAGTCAAATATATTCATTGGTATGATGACTAAGTGATGAGATTCCTCTTATTATGCAAAGACCATTTAGGGCTGTTCATCATACTGCTTCAAGAATATCAATTGTATGATGAGGAAGATATATGACTCCAGGAGAGATTAGTCTTGCTCATCATGGAATCTTATTTTTTGATGAGCTTCCTGAGTTTCCAAGAGAAGTATTGGAAGTGCTTAGGCAACCTCTAGAAGATCAACATGTAACAATCTCTCGTGCAAATGGTTCTGTTGACTATCCAGCTAATTTTATGTTTGTTGCTGCTATGAATCCTTGTGTGTGTGGTTTCTATAAAGATCTCCAGAAACCTTGTTCATGTTCGCTCAACGAAATAAAAAGATACCAATCAAAAATTTCAGGACCTATGCTCGATAGATGTGATATAATTTTAAATGTTCCTAGAGAAGATATAGATACTATTATGGACAATGAGTCAGTAGATTCCTCTGATCAGATTAGAACGCTTGTAACTTCTTCACGAGAGAAACAAAAAGTAAGATATAAACACGAATGACTCTTTTCAAACGCTCATATTCCAGCGAAGATGATCTCCAAGTATATCCAACTAGAAGATCAAGCTGAAATCTTTATTAAAGAAGTATCTAAACGCCTAGCTCTCTCTCCTAGAGTTACTCATAGAACCATAAAAGTCGCTAGAACTATTGCAGATATTGAGTGAGCTCAACAGGTAAAAAGATCCCATGTCGCTGAGGCTTTTCAGTATAGAGATAAAATGTCTCTTGTTTCTTTGTAGATGTCTATTTCTACTTCTCGTTTCTTCTACCATGTATACACACGCATATATAAGATGATATTACTGATATAAGAATTTTTGAGATGAACTCCTCTTGTTGTGAGTTCTGCGTTACCTCTCAAAGACGTATTCTCTTACAACTGTTGTAATTAAAACTCCTGATCCAGAATGACTGAACAACCGAATTCATGCTAATTTTCAATGAACATGAATGAACATTTCAACAGTTACATCATTTCCGTTGTTTCTTCCGAAGAAAAGTCTCTTGGTGTTGTGATGATGAGAACTACTTACTGATGCAAGGTCATTTCCTTATAATGGCTGGTCATATTTCTTGAACCATAGTTTTCACTTTCTGATGAATGACTATCTTTTGATTTGATGAATTTGAACTATTAAAAGGAAATCTACGAAGGTTTTGTATGCCATGTTACTTCCTTTTGCTACATCTGTCGTCATGAGAGATCAAGCTTCATTTGAAATAGCTTCATCATATACAAACCTAGCAATTCATTATCATGATTTTGCTTTTGATGCACTATGAGATGACGCATATGTTTCACTTTTAAATAGCTCTCCAGAAGGATCAATCCACACATGACCGTTGTCGTATATTA
>CALLUT010000171.1 GCA_938010495.1 Candidatus Absconditabacterales bacterium | reverse complement strand
TCTTGGTCCAGGAGGTTCGCTCATTTGACCAAACACCATGGCAGTTTTGTCCATTACTCAAGCTTCCATCATTTCGTGATAGAGATCATTCCCTTCTCTCGTTCTTTCTCATACCCCACAAAATACTGATACTCATCAGTGAGCGTTAGCAATATTATTAATCAACTCTTGAATAATAACAGTTTTTCATACTCATGCTCATCCAAAAAGTCATACTTTTCATCATTTTAGTACTGGAGCAAGAAGATCAATCACTTTAATCCCTGTAACAAGAGTTTCAGCTTTTGTTGATAGTTCTTCAAAAGCAGGAGCTTTACGGTGAATAGGCCATCTGTCTTCTGACTTAAGTGGTCCTGTTTCATCAATAGTATTTCCTAATACATCGAAGATGTGTCCTAATACTTGTGGTCCTACAGGAACAGTAATAGGTCCTCATGTTAACTCAACAGCATCTCATCTTTTTAGACCATCTGTCGTAGTCATAGCAATACCTCTTACATATCAATCTTCCAATTGTTGTAGAATTTCAATTACTACTTCATCTCCATTTGCGTTATTCGTTGTAACACGAACCGCATCATAAATACCTGGTAAAGTGTCATCAAATTTGATATCAACAACAATACCTCTAATTGAACTAATTGTACCTTGTGTCATTCTTTAACTATATAGTGATATAAATGTTTCTAATATTGGATTCTTCAGTTTTTCTTATCAACATACTCTGTAACTACTTCTCACAATGCTTCCACAAGGAGTTCATATTTGTCTTTTTCTGTTGATTCTGTTTCATTTTCATTTTCAGTGTAATGGAATCTTCAAAGGATTTTTTCTTTCCATGATACTATCTGTGTAACTTTTTCAGCTGGATTTCACACTTCTTTAAAGAGATATTTCATGTCCTCAACAGAAATTCTAATATCTCATTTTTTGAAAAGTGTATCCCAGAATGAATTTTGCTCATACATAATTGTTTCTGTAGAAACCCATTGGAGATTTGTTACTGTCTGTTTAAAGAGTCAGTCCCAAGTAAACAATAGCAATCATCTATTTGTAATAAGCAATGCATCAAGATAGCTATCAAGAAGATCCAATGTCCCTTTAAGATAGATTCAAAGTCAAACAACAGTTGCTGATCGTCTAAGAATTTGACTATCTCAAATGGAATTATGTAAAACAAACCATAGAGCTCGAACTACAATAAGTAAGAGAAGATATCATATCGCAATTCTTAGGAAGACTGTGATATCATGTCATATCACCTCATATACTTCCTCATCTTGGAGGTAAGATTTGATAAGTGATTCTCTGATCTCCATTGAAGATTATCAACGATAAAACTAAGCAGATTTCTTGAGAGCGTCCATTCTTTTTTGTTTTTCAAGGAATTTTTCCATTCTACCCTTAACAACTTTTGTTTCTTTCTTTCAAGTATATGTAGGGTGACAGTTTGGACAACTTTCAATTTTTACTGGTCCTTCTACTGCTGCAGCCACGTTAAATTTGTGTCCACAGATACATACTACTTGTGTATCATCGTGATACGTTGGGTGTATTCAAGTCTTTGCCATTAGTATAATTAATTCAAAATAATAAACGTAATATTATGAGAAGAATCTTGTGATCTCATCTGATGCTGCGTCAGTATCTTCTGATGCATGCACGATATTATGATCGATCGAAAGAGCAAAATCTCATCTAATTGTTCCTGCTGGTGCTTCAGCTGGGTTTGTAGGTCAGTTGTTTTTTCTCACTGCCGCTACAGCATTTTCTCATTCCCAAATTTGGATCATTACAGGTCCTGATTGCATATATTCAGCAACTTTAGGAAAGAAAGGTTTGTCAGCAATATGACTGTAGTGATCTTTTAGAATTGCTTCTGAAAGATTTTCCATTTTACATGATACTAATTGTAGTCACATATTTTCATATCTCCTGATTACTTCTCCCATAAGTCCTCTTTTTACACAATCAGGTTTAAGGATTACCAATGTTTTTTCAGCCATTTTTTTATCACAAAAATCTAAAACGTTCGTATTTATAGCAATGTTTAGTCGTATTACAATTCAATTTTGAGTTCTTCTCTGTCTTCTTTATCGAAATCCAAAACAAATTCCTTTTTAATGATTTCATCTCTTTTTCTTAGAACAAATCATGCTACCAAAATAGTCACTAATCAAGGTAATATAACCCATAATGGAGTTAACATTATAAAGTTATAAGCATAGGGATATCCTACTACATAATTTGCCAGTATTTGTAAGTCTGTCATGTTCATTACTTGATTACCAAATATAGCCAGTGCCATACTCAACAAAATGCTTATTATTGTACAAGGTAGGAATACTATAGTTAGTATAAATTTCATTGCATCGTTTTTAACTTTTCACAATCAAATTTGAGATTTTGTTACGATGAAGAGGAGAAGAACAAAATACACTGTTAATAACAATGTTGGTTTTCAAGCAACGAGTAATTTTCATAACCACATTTGTAGTCAATCAACTCGTCTTTCAGCTTGTCCTATAAGTAAGCGATTACTTATTAGTTCTATGAAATTTCATAGTCATAATAAAATACTGGCTATAAGATAATTGGCCATTATGATTCTTATCATTCTTTCTAGTCATAGTATGAGTGAAAGCATTGCTATCATTCATGCTATTGCTATTATGGCGGTATGTAAATAAGACTCCATGCTCTTACTTGCAAGTAAAACGACTATCACTACATTTGTATATGGTCTATATATAGTATTTCTCTAATAAAGTGCAACCCAACCTATGGATATTCTAAAAATTAGTCAATATATGAACTATGAGCCAATGCTCGATGAAAACCCAATAAATGAATTGGAAAGTATTTTGGATCAAGCAGATTATATAACTGCTGAACAAAGAATAGAAGTTATTCAAGCATATGAATACACCCGTACATATCATAAAAACGTAAAAAGACTGTCAGGTGAACCGTATATTATTCATCCAGTGAGAGTATTATGATTTCTGATGTCAGTAAAACCAGACATTCCATCAATGAAGGCAGCACTTCTCCATGACCTTATTGAAGATACTGAAGTAACCTATGAAGATATTTATGACATATTTTGAGAAGAAGTTGCAGTATTATGTGACTGATTGGTGAAAGTATCGAAGGTAAGATATAGAGGAGAGGACAGACAACTTGAAACACTAAAGAAGACATTTCTTGCAATGGGGAAAGATCTGAGAGTAATTATTATTAAAATAGCAGATCGTGTACACAATATTCAAACACTACATTATCATCCAAAAAAAGAAAAGAGAACAAGAATTGCTGAGGAAACACTTAAGGTATATGTTCCAATTGCAAAGAGATTATGATTGTATGTGTATCAAGGGTATCTGGAAAATTGAGCTTTTAACCAGTTAAAACCAAGAGAATACAAAAGAATATATAAATATGTAGTAAAACAATACGGGAACGTGGAAGCATTCAAAAATTCTTGAATCCAACGTTTACAATTATTATGTGCTGAAGAAAAAGTTTCTTATGAGAGTATTGTATGAAGATTAAAAAGTCCTTATAGGATTTACAAGAAGTTATGAAAATATAATAATGATATCACAAAAATTATGGACGTATTGGCATTTAGAATAATTACTGAAACAGTAAGTGATTGTTATACGGTATTATGATTGATTCATAAGCACTACACACCAATTTTTTCTAAAATGAAAGACTATATAGCTTTACCAAAACCAAACGGGTATAAAAGTCTTCATACTACGGTACTGTGAATGTTTGAACTTCCTGTGGAGATACAAGTAAGAACAGAAAAAATGGATAGTATTGCTAATTATTGAGTAGCAGCTCATTATGCATACTCAGATGCTTGAAAACCTATTGGTGTATCAGCAGCTCAATCTGAATGGATCAAGAAACTTCAAGATATTGTTAAAAAGTATCAAGAAGCTCCAGACAAAGAGTCCTTCAAAAATGAATTAGACATTGAGATCCTTCAAAATAACATTTTTGTTTATACTCCAAAATGAGATATTATTGAGCTTCCTCAATGAAGTACCGTATTAGATTTTGCATTTAGAGTGCATACTGATATCGGTTTGAAGTTTAAAAACGGATTTATAAATGGGAGAATAGTTCCTATAGATTATAAGATCAAAACTTGAGACATAGTTTCGATCAAGACTTTTAAAAATAAATACACAGCTAATTCTTCCTGGACGCGTTTCTTGCATACACCAACAGCAAAAACAAAACTTACTAGATTTTTGAGAAACTCTGAAAAAGAAGAGCTGTTCAAATACATGACAGAAAAAATTAACAAGAAATTGAAGTTTTATAATCTCCCTCTTCTTGGTGGGAAAAATGATATGATTGGGAAGACTCATCAATGAGATGCTTTTGAAAGCCTTATGTTTAAACTCCATGATAGACAATTTACTATCACAAGACTTATTAAGGATACCTATCCAGAAATTGAAATTGAAGAAAAAACTAAGGCAACTGTTTCACAAAAGAAACAAGAAACATCAGCGGTGCTTACCAAAGATTGAGTTATCCCTGTAGTTGTAGATTGAAATAAAATAAGTGAAATAATTCGTTGTCCTGAATGTACACCAAAACGTTGAGAAAAGATTATTTGAAGATCTGGAAAGGATTGAATCAAAATACATACTTTGCTATGCACTGCATTAGATACTGTTTCATACAAAAAACTTGTAGAAACCCATCGAGAAAATGATAATCGCAATAAGTATAACCTAGAAGTTGTCCTTTCATGAAGAGATAAACCATGAGTCTTGCTTAAAATCTTAAAATTAGTAGAATTCTTATGAATTAATGTACTTTCAATCACGACAAATCCTTGAGAAATAGAAAATAGAACAGAAATAATTTTGACTATGTGATTTGATCATCCGTCTAAAATGTGATTCTTGCTTGATGAACTAAAAGCAATTAAAACCACCGTAAAAATTTTACAAACAACAATATCGTAACTATGAATGAAGTGTTTCCATGAGAGTCATATAACTTGTTCCTTTTCTTGGGTATTCTGTTTATAATTTTTTGGATATATTCATTATTATGGGTAGCAAAAGATATCTCATGGAGGACTAAATCATTGCGCTTTCAGGTACTTTCAATTGTTATGATTGCGTTTACGACCCCATTGATAGGGCTTCCAATGTACTTCCTTATGAGACCAGTACAACGTTTTGATGTAGAACCTAATGAAACAGAACCATCGATAGCTTGTAAGACATGTGGAGAAGCAAATGATCCAACGCATGAATTTTGTACATGATGTTGAGATAAGGTTACTGTAGGATGTGTTTGATGTGACCACCAAATTCCTGTATGATATTTGTATTGTCCTTATTGTTGAGCACCTCGTTCAAAAGTTTTGTCTTAAACCGTTTTTTGATCCATGTGATTTTGATTTAAAAAGACAGAAAAAAATTATCCACTTTTTCAAAAAAAAGTACTCTTTGGATTGCTTGGATTTTTTCTTGTGTTGTTTTTGATAAAGACAGCAATGTTTTGGAGATGAGTAACAGGAGCTTCATTTGAAACAATCCTTCGTCCATTAGAAGTTGCTTCAGTAAGTGTTTCTTGAATTGCAAAAAATACTGGTCATGCATGATTGCTTGTATGAAAAATGCTCGAAAAGTGACCAAGTAGTTTGAGTAAAGATGAATTTTCAAAACTTTTTTGATTGATAGCGTGAGGAACATTAAATAGATATATGCCAAGCGAATTTTCTCATCTCACGTATTTACTAGCATGAGTAGAAGGATTTGGTGAAGATTTTTATTCACTGCTTTGATTTGAAGGAGAACAAAGATATCTGGTAGTACTTCAAAACACGAGTGAAAAAAGACCAAATTGATGATTTTTTTGATCATTTGCGTTGGTAAAAATTGATCGTGGACAAGTCACTCACTTAGAAATCGTCGATAGTTACTTACCTTGATATGATAAACCAAACACAACAATCACTTGACCAGAATGGTTCAACGAGTTCTTACCTGATCGTACAATTCACTTTGTTTGAGCAAATAAAGTATGATTTACCTACCATGACTGAGCACATATAAAGACGTTATACGAAAAGTCTTATCCATGACAAAAAATTAGATGAGTGGTGTTTCTAAGAACAGATATGTTTAAACAACTCTTACCTGATTTTGAAAAACAACTCCGAGAACGACAATTTGCAAATGCTGCTGTAGATTTGATTAGATGAGAAGATAGATGGTGAAAAAAAGAAACATACCTCAAAAGTTCACAAGCCTTCTTTGAGCAAAATAAAACCCTCCTTGCTAAGAACTTCCTTGAACAACTTCCACAACTGTTAGAAAAACATCGAATCAACTTCTATCTTATAGACATAAGTGGTCCATTACACTGATACTTACGTAGGAATAATCTCACCACAAGATTTGAACAAGAAACAGCATACTTCTGGGACAGCAACATCTCTTTTAACAAAATTGACCAGTTTATAGACAAAGAAGTAACTTGTTTTGATGAAAAAGAAAAAGTCTTCATCAATGAACTCAATAAAGATATAATTTCTCTCTTAGCACTTACTCCAGGAGAGCGAACTTGTAAAATCAAATACACACTCTTTGTTGATGAGCAATACACGGATTATATCCAATCACTGGAAACACAATACTGAATAAAACTATGATGAAGAGAACTTCATATTCTCTGACTTAACCCAGCACGAGATTGAAGAGGAGTAGTGCACTTTCCCAAAAATATTGATATCTTCCAAATAACATGAGACACGTACGAATCAGAATTTTTTGAAACTCCCTTCTCAAATGCTTTGATGTACAAATCACTTATCCAATATAATTGATGATCAGCTAACGTCTTTGTGAGATTTAGAGTTAACGAAATCAACAACTAACCTTGAATTACTCAACAACATTGCTATAAAATCCCCTATTGCTCTGGGTCACTAGCTCAGTTGGTTAGAGCAGGGGCCTCTTAAGCCCAAGGTCCAGGGTTCGAATCCCTGGTGACCCAAATTCATAAAACACTTATATTCACTACGTTTGTAGTGATTTTTTGTTAGTAAAAATAATATTCAACAAGCATAACAAAAAAACAGTTTCTATTGACATTTAACAAAATATATGTAAATATTAATTGTTGCAATATTGTAACACTAATTCAAAAACAAAATGAAGTATGAAATTACTAAAATTTATTGCTTGTTTATTTATTCTATACGTGGGCTTTTACATTTTCATGCCTACTATGAGATTAGATATGGATTCCATGTGGATTACCGGAATTCTTGTTACGGCCTGCATAGCCGGAATATGGTGGGAAGAAACCAAAGGTTATTTATCGATATTACCTATTCTGTTAGTAGTAGGATATATCATAGGACTTATTAGTTCAAACCAATGGTTTAATGAAAAACAATTCCAAACTCTTATCGGTGAAATTCAAGAAAGTGAATTCACAAAAGATGTAGCACCAATATCTACTATCGAAATGAGAATAATCGATG
>CALLUT010000170.1 GCA_938010495.1 Candidatus Absconditabacterales bacterium | reverse complement strand
GATGTAGTTGATTATGACTTGTCTGATAAACATGTTACAATAATAGAAACCCTTTATGAATCTAGTGATAATATAGTATTTGTTTTAAGGCAATGAATAACATGATTAGAAATATTGTTAAATCAAAAAGAAAAAAACTATATTCAATTGTATAAAGGTATTGCGGAAGCTTCAAATCAAGGCATAGATGTTTATAGTTGGGTGCAAAACAAAAAATGACATTGGAACCACCAGTGACACGAAATTATTTGAGAATATATTTATGACGCTATTATAAATGAAAATTTATTAGGTAATTCTACTCATTAATAAAACATATGTTAAACTTTATCTTACAATCAATTCCTGCAAGAACAATTAATAACCAATTATATTCTAATATATTGTTGTTTTTGTCTATATTTATATGAGGATTTATTGCTAGCCGCAAAGTGACTTTTTGAAGGATTTTTTCAATTTACTTGATTAGTTTACTTTTAGTTTGTATATTCTCTTTTACCTTTATTGATCCTAAGTTGTCAGCATATGTGGTGTATTTTTACTTGTACTGATGATTTTGGTTTTTCTTTTGATTTGTATGCTATACCTTCTTTTTTCTAAAAAAAGATAAGGATATTGTTGGAGCAGAGCATTATTCTCAAACAGATCAAAAAGAATCTAACAATAAATTGGTAATAATATGTTGAGTATGAATAATTTTGTTTTTGATTCTGATTAATTATGCATCTTTATATATTTGATTTTGAAGTCCATGATCATCGCCTGATGCCTGGGTGCATTATTTTGTTTTAGAAGAGTTTGTTAAATTATCTGGGAATTTTTTTATGCAACATCCAATATATGCAAATTCTGTATTGCATTATCCATCATTGCCATACTATGCAATCTATGGTATAGAGTTGTTTTTCAAACTAGATACTATAGAAGCATATAATGTAGCAAGATTGATTTTTTGATTAGCAAGTTATAGTATTTTTTGGGTTCTTTGATCTAGGATAACTGAGAGTAAATATTGATGATTAATTGCATTGTTGGCAGTGATACCAGTTATATGAATTTATTATGATGCTGACCCTAAAGCATATGCTTATATTTTTCAAACCTTGATAATTCTTTTATGGTATAATCAAGTGAAAAAATGATTTGATCGAAAGAAAACTGGATTATTAATACTTCTATTTATTGGATTAGCATCAGTACACTTTATGCTATGATTGCATATGGTGGTTTTTTGAGTGTTTTTGTGAGTCTTGCATATCTTGTATAAGAGTAATTTCTTGAAATTTGATAATATATCTAAAATAAATTTCTGACTTAGAAATAATCATGTGAAGCTATTTTTTGTTATTAGTTTGATAGTATTTTTCTTTGCAATTTGATGAAGGTATGTTATTGAGGATGTGAGATTTTTCTTTGCAGAATTTCCAATTCGTGTCAATTATATATGGTCGTTCTTCGTTTGGGTGTCATGATTGCTATGATTAGTTTTGATAATAAAAGAAAATCATAAAAAATGATTGTTTTTTCTCGCTATTTTTTTATTGGTTACAAATATTTGATTTTTTTATCTAAGGATGCGATGATTTTTTCATAGATATTTTTTAGAATTCTCTTATATGTTTGCAATCGTTCCACTAGCAGTATTGTATATCTCTAAATATATATGAAGGAAGTGATTAAATATTATTTTTGTATGATTGTTGTTTAGTCTTTTTTGATTGGTGATTGATAGATTCTCTTTTATACAAGATACAGTAAATCGGCAAGAATCTAAAATGATTCAATATAGAGAAAATTTCCATTCAATAGGAGATCTTCTTTTTGATAAAACAATCGTCTTGCATCCATGTGGTACGATTAACAGGTTTATGATTTATCTTTATCAAGTTAATCCCATATGATTAAACGCTTTGGCTCAAAATAAATGTGAACGTAGGCCTATTTGATCTTGAACGTTTCAATTAAGATCATCTGATAGGATTTGATTTACTGATGCAGTTACTAGATCAGAAATAACCCGAAGTTTTTTTGAAAATCCAAACAAAAATATATTAGATGAAATAGTATTGTCTTATGGTCCTGAGTATATGATTTTAGAGAAAGATGCATGGAATAATTGATGGAAAGAAGGAAATAGTGAAGTTTTAGAATTTATGTACGATGCATGATATAGAACTTTGATTGATAACGATAGTTTTGTTGTTTTTGTATTATAATTTTTGTAATGACGTTTGTTTTGAAAAAAAATATTTGTGTTATTTCATTGTCAGTAGATGGGTGATGAGCACATTATTGAAAGACTATGTACATGAAAGTGAAAGGTGTTAATAAGTGAAACACTTACTTATATACGCCTTCGTTTACCAACATTTCATCTATAGATGAAAACCATATTGTATTAAATTGAATTTTTGGCTTAAAAAAACCATTATATCATTTGGTTAATTTGAAAAATTATCTAACCTTTTTTCTAAATTTAAAGAAAAGAAATATTGATGAAGTGTTGTTTGCTTCAAATTCTCTTATATCTTTTGTGTTTCTTCTTATTACCTATTCGTGTAAAATAAAAAATAGAACGATTTTTCATGATCCCATTCCTCATTCGTGAGAATACGTAT
Organism: Candidatus Absconditabacterales bacterium; assembly: GCA_938010495.1. The sequence goes on along the minus strand of CALLUT010000170.1, from coordinate 8,056 downwards.
GACTTTTAAAGAAACCTTTTAAATATATAAGAAAATGGTTTGTGAAAATTACCAATCAAGTTATTGTGCATTGAGAAAAATTAAGAAATGATGTTATTGCTGTGTTTAGTGCTGATTCAAAAAAGGTAGTAGCTATACATCATTGAAACTATAATGATATAGTTCATAACTATCAGGAAAGAGATCCAGAAAAAAACACAATACTTTTCTTTTGAAGAATAGTTGCTTATAAGTGATTGGAAGTATTGTTACAAGCAATGGATATTCTTAAAAAAGATAATATTGACGTGAAGTTACTTATAGCATGATCATGAGATATTACTCCTTACTTATCATCTATCGAATTATTATGAAAAGATATAGAAGTTGATAATCGTCATATTCCTGATGAAGAACTCAGTAGTATTTTCACAAGATCATTGTGTTGTATCCTGCCGTATCACGATGCTACTGCTACTTGAGTAGTTCCTATTTCGTATTGATGTGAGAGGACAGTAATTGTTTCAGATGTTTGAGAACTGCCTACCGTTGTAATTCATTGACAAACATGATATATTTTTGAAAAATGAAATGTTGCTGCCCTTGCGGAAATGATAAAATTAGTGCTGTCAGATAAACAAAAATCATTACAAATGTGAAAAGAGTGAAAACATTTTGCAAATACAGTGTTAAGTCGAGAGACTCAAATAGAAAAAATTTATAGTTAATAATCCCATGAAACATTTTTTCATAATATGAGCGGCAAAAAGCTGAAGCACTTCACTGTATAATTACTTGGATCAACATCCTGAGATTTATATGTCTCCAATTAAGGAAACAAATTTTTTTTCTAAAGACATTGATACTAATAAATTTGATGATACATATAAATTTAAAAATGATCATAACTTAGATGAGTATTTTGCAAAAGAGGAGTTGGAAGAAATGCATATCGCATTTGTAAAAAAACAAGAACATTACGAAAAATTATTTGAAAATCATTGAGATGATGTGTCTTGGTTGGGAGAAGCAAGTACGAGTTATTTATGGTCAAATGTTGCGGCAAAAGAAATTAAAAAAAACTTGCCAAATGCAAAGTGTATTATTTTACTCCGTGATCCAATTGAAAGAATTTATTCACATTGGCAAATGGATAGAAGATGATGAACCACATGAGCAGATTTTCTTACCGCAATAAAAGAAGATTATAAAAAAGAATGAGGCCGGGGAGAAAAACACTTGTATGTAGAACTTTGAATGTACTACGAGCAGGTAAAGAGATATCTAGAAGTCTTTGATAAAGAAAATATATTACTAATAAATTCAAAGAGTCTTTATGAAGATTCAAAATCAGTTTTAGATCAAATATTCTCATTTCTAGATATTGAAAAAAATATCGATATAAATTTCGAAAGAAAAAATACAGGAGGATTACCTAGATTCCCATTATTCATGAAATTGATTAATTTATTGAGATTAGAGAAAGTTCTTAAGCAGCTCTTTTCTTGAAGAGCAATTGACTTTTTCAAAAAAATACTTACTACTAAGGCTGCGTGAATAGCGAAGAATGAAGAGCATTATCTATCTAATTTGTATAAAGAAGATCAATTAAAACTAAAAGAAATTATAGAATAAGTTCGTAAATGGTATTTCAATTTTTTATATATTCAATTCTTATATGTCTTTTTTTAGTAAATTATATAATGTAATCGTTAATCGTCCTCGTAGTATTATATATGCTATGATAGGTTTTTTGTTATCAAAAAACACTTCGTTTATTCGTTTTGCTTTAAAGAAGTGAAATTATTTTGTTAGATCTGCATTTGAAAAAGAAATTGCTGATTCATTTGTCGCTCACAAAGCATCAAATACATATCAGCAAGACTATGAAGGATTGATCGCTGGTCTTGATCAATTCAGTATTGAGTTGATAAATGATATTTTACCAAGATATAAAATAGTTTCTGATAATAATATTATTCACAATGATATAGTCTTGGCTCAAGAAAAATATAAAAAAATGTATGATGAGTGAATGATATATTATAAAAATCATAATTCACTTCATCATACATGATATAAAGTTTTAAATGATAATAGGGTGTTAGACTATTGCAAAGATAAACTTATTCTTGATTGTTGAGCATTTGATTGAAAAGAGACAGAATTTTTTGATCGTTATATACCAAATCACTGATGAGTGGTTGCTTTTGAACCAGTAGAATTGAATTACAATAAGCTCTGTAAGAGGTTCCAAAAATATAATGCACAATGAGAAGTATATAAAGTAAATAAGTGATTGTGATCATCTGCTTGATTTATAAACATGATGTGAGGTGATGAAGGAGAAACTGTAAGAATCGCATGACAAAGAACAGATCAAAAAGAAAATGATGCCATGATTGAAATAACAACAATTGGTCATTATGTTATAGCAAATCACTGATCAAAAAAAGTGTGACTAATAAAACGAGATGTTGAATGATACGAAGAAGAAAGTCTTTTATGAGCAAAGGCTGTAATTGAAAAAGATAGGCCAGTGTTAGTAATTAGTATATATCATCATGCTCAACAATTTTTTGGTATAAAACCATTGATAGAATCATGGAATTTATGATACACATTCGAAGTATATCAATCTGAACCAATTAATATTTTTGCTTGAGTTGTTCTTTTAGCTTATCCAAAAGAAGTAAATGATATCAAGAATACATAATTTTTTAAGAGGTTATACGTACAGGCTCATAAAACATGTTTATAAAGTTATATTTTGATGAGTTGTTATTCATACATTTTGAGATTCTCATGCAGAGTTTTGATGGAATAGAATTATCTCTAAAAAAATACATATAATTGTACACACATTATGACCTAAGTTGCTTTATAGTGTTTGAAGAGACTGATTAGATTTGCTAGATATATCTAAACCTGAATACTGAGTAAAAAATTGAGATATAGTATGTTTTTGTTTTTGAGAAATTGATTGCAGATGTCATATTCATAAGCATAGAGAAAAGTGATATAAAAAAGTTATAAATGCTATGGTTGATAAGTATATGGAAACAATATCAAAAAATGTTTCAACGTTTTGAGATATTAAAGTATGTATATATAACGTTGTCCCGCCTGCAAATAGCGAATGAAAATACAATGATCCAAACTATCCTTTTTTGGGTTCAAATAAGGAACGCTTACAGTATGTTACCTATATGAATGATAGATTAAAGGCTGTAGCAAAGAGCAGTGGATATATTTATGTAGATGTTTTTGATCAATATGCGGATCAAATTAACTTACTTAATGATAAGTATAGTGATGGGCATGTTCATATTGTAAACCCAAAATTTTTGAGAAAATTTTTAGAATTAAATGTGACTTAATGTTTCCAAATTTTGTAATAGCTTGAGTAGCAAAATCTTGATCCTCAAGTTTATATGATATATTAATTAATCATTCAGAAATTTACTTTCCATGAATCAAAGAAATTAATTATTTTAATACTGATTTTCATAAAGAAGTAAAAAAAGAAGACCCATGATTTTATGCTTTATTAGCGAAGAATACTGCTAATCATTTTGACAATTGAAAAGTAGTGTGAGCTTGAATTATTGAAGAAAAAAAGAAATACGAAACATTGTATTCATCAAATTCAAAAAAAATTACTTGAGACGCTAGTATTTGATATTTTCATTCTAAAGATGCAGCATCAAATATTTTTAAAAACAATCCTAATACAAAAATACTATTCCTTTTTCGTGATCCGGTGCGTAGGTGGATTTCTCATTACTGGATGTTAAAATGATTATGAATGACAAAAAAATCGGTTTCTCAACTTTTAAAAGAATTTGAAGTTGGTTGACTAACGTATCAAGAAAAAGTATTGTTTGATTCTTCATATTACCAAAAAAATTATAAAAGATATACAGACTATTTTGATAAAAATAATATCATGATCGTGCGTACTACTGATCTTAAGAATAGTTTTGAAAAAATTATGCAGGATATACAAATCTATTTGGGTGTAGAGTATGAAGAATTAGTCTCAGTTAAATCAAATGTAACGTATTATTCTGATTGAATTGTTTCAAAAATTATTAAGAAAATTTGAAAAATATCAAGTATATTGCCTTCACGATTTTACGATAGTATTAAACCTTTATATAATAAAATAATATCATTTTTTGCAAAATGAACAAAACCAGTCGTGCCAGAATCGGAAATAAAAATGCTTAAAAAAATATATAAAAATGAATATGTCTTTTTAAATTCACTATAACATATGAATAGAACAAAAAGGTTCCAATGATGGTTAGTAGAGCATAAGCTTCATACTCTTATTAGAATTTTCTTATTTTTAAAATCAAGATTTTTAAAGACAAAGAGAAAAGATTTTTGAGATATTCAAGAAAATATTGAATGAATAAAGGAAATGAATATCAAACAAGATTATTCAAATAAAAAAGAAGGTATTTCCTGAGTAGCACGCCTTCATAATTCTTGAGAATTTTTGGAATTAGTACTTGAAAGCTGGATAGATATTGTTGATGAGATGATAATTGTAAATAATCTTTCAACAGATAATACTGTAGAGATCGTTGATAAGTTGATCGAGAAATACTGAGATAAAATTAAATATTTTGACTATCCATATGAAGTACATTGTCATGAGTGATGAAAGCATTGATCAACGTATGCATATTCTCTTCATTCATTACCATATTATTATAATCGAAGTTTTTCCAAAGCTAATTATAATATAGTAACTAAGATTGATGATGACGATTTTATATTTTTAGATGATGTGAAGAAAGCAAAATTGAGAAAGAAAGTACTTGGTATAAAAGAAGATGTGTTTTTGATGTATTCTTGATATAATATACTTAAAAAATGAGACGAATATTGACTCAGATGAGATTTGAAGTATCCGGGTTTCTTATGAGATCATTGATTCTATCGTCCAAATAAATATTCTACGTATTTTAAGTTAGATAGATTTGAACATCTCAGAATTAAACATATGGAAATGAAACGATATGGACATATTTACTATCATTTCAAATTTTTGAAAAAAAGATATAAAGATGATGTAGAGCAAGAATACTTAAAAACTTTTGAAAAAAATAAACGTATTTCAGATGCTGTTAAAGGCATAGTAGAGTAATATTTATTTGTAATTGTTAAAATGACTTGTAGATCATGTAATTGAACATCTTGAAAGAATTTCCTAGTAAGGGAAATGATGATGTGAACGAGAAAAGAATTTGACTATTTTCATTGTGGAGACTGTTCAACACTTTCTCTGGTTACTGACATTGATGATATATCTACATATTATCAGAATGAAAATTATTATAGTATGAATACCGGTAAACTATACTATTATATGTTTACATTTCTCTATACTATCAAAAAAATATTTTGAATTCACCTAAATTCAAAATTTAAATATTCGTTTTTGGCAGATCAAGTAGACCAAGTACAACACTATATAAAATCTACTAATCTTTCTAAGAAAGATATTGCAATATTGGATGTGTGATGTGGGAATGGAAAATTTTTAAAGGTGTTGGACCTATTTTGATATAAGAATTTACATGGGGTTGATCCATATTTGGATAGTAGTGTCAATCAATGAAATATAAAAATTGATGCATGTTCTCTATTTGATATGAAAAATGATACAAAATACGATATTATCAATTTGAGTCATGTTTTGGAGCATATGGTAGATCATAACCACGTATTTGAAACGTTACAATCAAAACTGACTGATAGGTGAATTATTATTGTAAGTGTTCCAGTTGTAAGTAAAATTTTTGATATATATCAAGAAAATCGATATCAAATTGATGCTCCTAGGCATACAATTATTTATTCGTATGAGTGAATTAAGAAGGTTTTTGAACTTAATTGATTTGAGTTGAAAGAAACTATTTGGAACTGATCTTCTAAACAGTTTTTCTTTAGTGAGTTATATCAAAAAGATATTCCTTTGCGTGAGTGAAGAAACTATAAGCCACAAATACCAAAATTTTATGATCGTCTTGCTGATGAATATAACAAAGAATGAACTAGTGATCAAGCAACATTTGTAATTAGTAAAAAATAAATACTATTATGAAAATTAAGTCTTGGATGCTATACCTTTTAAAAAATCTCTTCAAATTTTGATCCTTGGAATCAAAAGAGTTTTTTTGATCAAAAGAATTTCCGTGAATATATTATTTGGTTGTATCAAAAGTTGCGTGCTCATCGATAAAGAAAACGTTTATAAAGTGAGAAGTAAAGGATGATTATTCAATTCATTCAAAAAATTTATCTTGAATAATTACTACAACATCTAAACCTCATGATGCAAAATATACTTTTACTTTTGTGAGGAATCCTTTTGACCGTCTCGTATCAGCATATAAAAGCAAATTTATAAAAGATTTAGAAATACCTTGAAAGAAGTTTGAATATGAAAAATATCTTTTTTGAATATTTAATAAGGATGAAAGTTTTGAATCTTTTGTTGATAAAGTATGTAATATACCTGACTGGTTAGCTGATAGACATTTTAAATCTCAGTATTCTTGTGTATATACCCATTGAAAATCTCTTGTTGATTTTGTTGGAAAGTTTGAATCAATCAATAATGATTTTATGTCTTTTCAAGAAAACCATGGTTTATGAACATTGGGGCAATATAATGTTACATCTAAGAACTGAGACAATTATGCAAAACGATTTACTTCGAAAAAGATGGTAGATAAAGTAGCAAAAAGATATGCTAGAGATATTGAAGTGTTTTGATATACTAAACAACATAAAAAATTAGTAGATAAATTTATATCAGAAGAAATACATGAGTAAGAGAAAACTAGTTATACATATTGTTTGTCATAGTTGAGAATTAGAAGCAAAATCTCTTTTGCTTGCTTGCTCAATTAGATATTTTTTATGACAAGAAATACACATTAGATTTGCTATTCCAGATCTTGATTCTGAATTTGATAAGTTAAATCAATATTCAAAAACCCTAATAAAAGAACTTAATATAGAATGTTTATCTGTTCATAACGATATAGATCCAGAATATAAAATATGAAATAAAGTAGTGATGGCCTGATTGGTCAAAGAAGATGAAGAAATATTAATACTAGATAGTGATATACTTGTTATGGAGTCATTTGATATATACAAAACGTTTCATTCATGAGTGATGGCAAAGCCAGCAGATAATCCAACTTTTTCAAATGGAGATGAACATATGCGAAATCCTGTCTATAAATTATTTGATATACCAGTTTCTCAAAATCGAATGAAAAGTACATATTGATGAAAAGATATGCTTCAATATTTTAATGCTTGAGTAATTTATTCTGCAGATTATCGCTTCTGAAAAATGTGGAATACCGTATGCAAAAAAATAGATAAAGAGGAGAGTATTGAAAATAAAAGACCATGGCTTGACCAGATTGCATTGCCAGTAGTTTTTGATTTGTTAAAAGCACAAAAACATACCCTTACGGAAGAGTTGAATTTTCCAGCACATATTAAAAAAGTTTGAAATAGTAGTATGAAACTTTGTCATTATCATAGGTTCAATAGAATTTGGAGACAAAAAAGATTATCAACACTTGTAAAAAAATTATTTAATGAGTACGAACATTTAGGTAAATTATTTGAAGAATACGAGCTTAGTCATATTGTGACATCTTATCCATATTTTTCAAAAATAGTACGACCCAAAATAATAAATTTATTTAAATAATATTATGTATAGACTTACTAAAGATTTGTTTAAAATAATAAGAACTACTTTTTCTACGTCATCATACTACGAAGAAAAAGCTATAGTGCTTGAAGAAAAAAAACTTGCTTATTTACCATTGAGTAAAGTAGCAAATACTTCGATAAAAAATTGCCTTACGGTGTGACTTTCAAAAGATGTTTTATGAGATTTTGCACTTCAAAGTGAGAAAGAAAAGATGTATGCTGTTCATCGTTTGTCATGGAATAGAATTCCTACAAATACTGTTCCAAAAGACTATTATTATTTTACTTTTGTAAGAAATCCTTTTGATCGCTTAGT
>CALLUT010000169.1 GCA_938010495.1 Candidatus Absconditabacterales bacterium | reverse complement strand
ATCCAGATATGTTGATAAGATATAATACTGTAACCGTCGCAACATGTACTCATGATGAGGATAATTCGATCACTCAAAAAGACTTTGACTTAATCACTGCAATCAATAATCTAATTGAGTAACATTTATTTTTTTTCTTATTATTACAAATGTCTATGATTTCAGAATTTAAAGATTTCGCTATTAAAGGTAACATGCTAGACATGGCAGTGGGTATCATTATTGGTTGAGCTTTTGGTACTATCGTTAAATCACTTGTTGACGATATTATCATGCCTATCGTATCAGGTATCTTCAAACTTCCAGACTTTACAAACTTATTTGTTGTTCTATCTGGTGAAGGTAACTTTACTTCAGTTGCTGCTGCTCGTGAAGCAGGTGCATCTGTACTAGCGTATGGTTCATTCATTAACGCTGTTATTGCTTTCCTTATCGTTGCTTGGGTATTATTCCTAATCATTAAAGCATTCAATTCTATGAAAGCTCCTGTAGAAGAAGCTCCAGCTGGACCTTCAGAAGTTGATCTTCTTACAGAAATTAGAGACGCTCTAAGCAAATAATAAAGTAAGTAGCACGAAATAATATTTGGTGCTATTTTCTCTTGAAATAGTGAGTCCGTTTAAGTATAACAAGAGTAATCTTGTTATCTTGAACGGATTTTTTTATTCATTTTATGACTATATGATGACACAATTAGTACCATTAGAAGATCATATTTTGATCGAAGCTGTTGTTGAAGAGGCAGTGTCTCCGAGTGGATTTATACTCCCTGATGACAACAAAGAAAAACCTTCAAAAGGTAAAGTTATTGCCGTATGACAATGAAAAATTCTTGAAAATTGATCAAGAGGACCTATTGATGTAAGTGTGTGAGATACAGTATATTTTACAAAGTATTCTCCAGATGAAATAGACGTAGATGGGACAACGTATCTTGTTGTAAAACAATCATCTATTTTGGCAGTTGAAGCTGCTTAAATTTATATTTTTTTCATAAAGAACAATGGCTAAACAAATAGTATTTTGAGATGAAGCAAGAAAAGGTATTTATGCTGGTATGAAAGCCGTAGCTGATGCTGTAAGAGTTACTATGTGACCAAAAGGGAGAAATGTTATTTTAGAAAGGTCATTTGGAACTCCGACAGTGACCAATGATTGAGTTACTGTTGCAAAAGAAATAGAATTAGAAGACAAATACGAAAATATCTGAGCTGCCCTTATCAAAGAATCCGCAAGTAAAACAAATGATGCAGCATGAGATGGGACGACGACAGCAACAGTATTGACTGATGCAATTGCAAGAGAGTGATTGAGATATGTAACATCATGAGTAAATCCATTTGCTTTGACGAGAGGGTTGCACAAAGCTGTTGATACGCTCGTTGCAAAAATTGCTGAAAAATCTATCAAAGTAGAAAGTAATGATCAAGTAAGACAAATCGCATCATTGTCTGCACAAGACGAAGCTGTTGGTCAACTTATCGCAGATATTATGGATGAAGTTGGAACCGATGGTGTGATCACAGTTGAAGAAGGAAAATCTATCTGACTTGCAAAAGAAGTAGTAACTGGAATGCAATTTGATCAATGATATCTCTCACCATATTTCGTAACTGATCCATCGAGAATGGAATCAGTATTAGAAAATGTTCACATCCTAATCACTGATAAAAAAATATCAGCTATCAAAGATATTATCTGACTTCTTGAATGACTAGCAGCAGCTGGAAAGAGAGAACTAGTAATTATAGCAGAAGATCTTGATGGTGAAGCTCTTGGTACATTGGTATTGAATAAACTGAGAGGAACGATCAATATTTTGGCTGTAAAAGCACCATGATTTGGAGATAGAAAGAAAGAAATGCTCAAAGATATCGCTGCAGTAACATGAGGAAGACTTATTACTGAAGAAGTTGGTCTGAAGCTTGAAGAAGCTACAGTTGAAGATCTGTGAGTAGCAGAAAAAATAATTAGTACAAAAGACTCTACAACGGTAGTATGATGAAAATGAGATCTTCCAGAAATAGAAGCGAGAGTAGCTGAAATAAGAGTATTAACAGAAAAAACTTCATCGGACTATGATAGAGAAAAACTTCTTGAAAGACTTGCAAAACTCACAGGTGGGGTAGCAGTAATCAAAGTGTGAGCTGCAACAGAAATGGAAATGAAAAATAAGAAATACAAAATCGAAGATGCACTAAATGCTACAAGAGCTGCTATCGAAGAAGGGATTGTTGCATGATGATGAACATCATTGTTAAAACTTATCAATGAGGTAGATAGTGCTGATTATGCAGACGATGACGAAAGAATCTGAGCTGCAATTATCAAAGATGCACTAGAATATCCTGTAAGACAAATAGCAAACAATGCATGATATAAAGGTGACTGGGTTGTAGAACAAGTAAAAGCATCAAGTGACTTCAATCATGGGTTTAATGCTGCAACAGGTGAGTTTACTGACTTGGTACAAGCATGAATTATTGATCATGCAAAAGTAGAAAGAGTAGCATTGCAAAACGCTGTATCATCAGCTGCTATGCTGTTGACTACTGATTGTGTAATCGCTGATAAGTCATCGGACCATGATGATGCACCAGTATGATGAGGTATGCCATGATGAATGTGAGGAATGGGTGGTATGTGATGAATGATGTAGATTCAAATATTGTTATAATAAAAAGTCCTCTTTCGGTTGAGAGAGGATTTTTTTGTTCAAAAAACGTCACACCTTTTGCAATCGTTCGTAGAATACCTACAATGGGTGAGTGTTCATTAGTATAGTATGTTATGGGGATGTGTTGGATTAGATGGAAGTATACCCATAATGTGTGATTGCCTCTACTGGATGGTCGTGTATCTTCAGTATAAATAATCGACCGCATTGATAAATGCTAACAAACTAACTAAAAAAGTTAAAAATAACTTCAGAATGAGTCTTGCTGCTTTCAACTTCGGTTGAGTTGCTGTAGCTTAATTCAGTTATCTTTGTACTTTCTGCACTTGATTGTGTAGTTTGCAGCCATAGATGGACTCCTGCTAGCATCTAGGTTGAAGAAGCAGGAAACGTGGCCAGGTGAGGCACATAGAAAATAGAAACCAGAAAAGACTCCAAGTATTGTTTGTGATTGACACAGGAGCGCCTACGGGAATTTACTCATAAACTATGGTAGGTAGACTTTGCATGTTATGACTTTCAGACACCGGTTCGAGTCCGGTCATCTCCAAAAGTCGAGAAATCAAGAGAAAATAGTTCCTCTAATCAAGGGTGAACCTTTATAGATACTTGCTTTTCGGCATTTACTGTAATG